>NZ_RAWN01000181.1:0-18932 GCF_003668895.1 Corallococcus sp. AB045 | reverse complement strand
AGCCCCGTCCCCTGCCACGGCGGCTTCGTGGTGAAGAAGGGGTCGAAGATTCTTCCCGCACTCTCCGAGGGGACGCCCGGCCCGTTGTCGCGCAGCCGGACCTCCACCCCCTCCGGACGCGCGAAGGTGCGGACCTTGAGCACCGGCACGTACGTGGCCCCTTGCGTCTGCCGCTTCTGACGCATGGCGTAGAGCGCGTTGTCCACGACGTTGATGATGACGCGGCCCACGTCCGCGCGGCTCAGCTCCAGCTGTCCCACGGCCGGGTCGTACTCGGCATCCAGGCGGACGGTCAGGGGCTCGCCCCGCATGCCGCCCTGTCCCAGCGCGACGCTCTCCGCGACCAGCGCGTTCAGCTCCACCGGTTCGCGCGGACCGGGCGAGCGGCGCGCGTGCTGGAGCATGTTCTGGATGAGCGCGTCCGCGCGGCGGCCGTGCTCGTTGATCTTCCGCACGTTGGTGTGCAGGCACGCGAGCGCCTCATCCACGTCGCGCACGGAGTCCACTGTCAGCCGTTCGCGCTGCGGCTCCAGCACGCCGGCCAGGTCCTCCGTGAGGCCCACGGAGAGGCCGGCGAAGTTGCTGATGAAGTTGAGCGGGTTGCGCAGCTCGTGCGCCATGCCGCCCACCAGCGCCGCGAGCGAGGCCAGCTTCGCGTCCATGATGAGCTGCATGCGCTGCACCGTCTCCTGCTCGATGCGGCGGTAGAGCCGCGCGTTCTCCAGCGCGAGCGCCGCCTGCCCCGCGAACGCGACGAGGAACTCCAGGTCGTCCTCGGAGAAGCTCTTGGGCGTGGAGACGTTGTCCACGTAGAGCACGCCCAGCACCTCGTCGCGGGGCTTGAGCGGCACGCACATGGAGGCGCGGATGGAGCTGAAGATGACGGACTCCGAGGCGCCCAGGCGCGGATCATTCACCGCGTCGGAGAAGAGCGCCGCCACGCTCCGGCGCAGCACGAAGTCCACGATGTTCTGGCTGTAGATGGGCCCGCGCACGGCCGTGCCCTCGGCCGTCTTCGTCACGCGCGGCTCCAGCTTCCCGGTGTCCTCGTCCACCAGCAGGATGACGCCCCGCTCCACGTGGAGGATCTGGAACGCCAGGTCCAGCACCCTACCGGGCAGCGCCTCCAGGTCGTCCGTGACGGACAAGAGCTTCGCCACCTCCTGGAGGATGCGCATCCGCTCGCGGGCGCGCGTGGCCGTGCTGGGGGCCTCCACCTCGGACTTCTCCGAGCCGGACACCGCCTGCACCAGCGTCTTCAGCGGCACGCGGGTGAGCGCGCGCGTGAGCTGGGGGCGGGGTTCGTTGGAAGCTCCGGACGCCGAGCCGGGCGGGCCCGCGGGCACGGCCGGTGGCGCTTCGTGGGTGAGCAGGAAGACGAGCTCGCCCAGCGTCAGCGTGTCGCCGGGGCGCAGCTCCTTGCGGCGGATCTGCACGCCGTTGACGAACGTGCCGTTCTTGCTCTGCAGGTCGGTGACGAAGAAGCGCCCGTCGGAGGGTTCGATGCGGGCGTGCTGGCGCGACAGGCTGCGGTGGGGAATGCAGATGCCCTGGTCGTCCGCGCGGCCAATGGTGATGGGCGCGTCCCCCAGTGGGTAGGACAGCTCATCCGGCTGCCCTGGATTGTAGACGAGCATCGGCACGGCTTGAGACCCCCTCCCGGGTCCCAAGCCTAGCCGAAAAGCGATGGCCGGCTCAGGCGGCGCTCGCGGCCGGAGCCAGCAGCCCCCGGTCCCGCAGCGTGTCGAGGATGCGCTCCACCCCCGCATCCACCGTCTCCGCGTCGGAGCGGACGGTGATTTCCGGGGACTCGGGCGGCTCGTACGGGTCCGACACGCCGGTGAAGTGCGGAATCTCGCCGGCCAGGGCCTTCTTGTAGAGCCCCTTCACGTCGCGGGCGATGAGCGCGTCCAGGCTGGCCTGGACGTAGCACTCCAGGAACGGGATGCCGGCCTGGGTGGCCAGGGCGCGCACCTCGTCCCGGGAGCTCTTGTACGGCGAGATGGCGGCGGTGATGACACCCACCTCGTGCTTGGCCAGCACGCGCGCCACGTAGCCGATGCGCCGGACGTTCTCCTCGCGGTCCGCGCGGCTGAAGCCCAGGCCGCGGGAGAGGTACGTGCGCACCTCGTCCCCATCGAGCAGCTCCACGCGCTGCACGGGCGACAGCTGCCGTGCCACCGCGGTGGACAGCGTGCTCTTGCCCGCGCCGGACATGCCAGTGAACCAGAGGATGAAGCCCGGACGCTGTTGCATCACCACTCCCCTACCTGTCCACGGCGGGGCCGTTGATCATCCCCGCTCCCACGGTGGCGTTGGTGCCTTCGTCCACGAGGATGAAGCTGCCGGTGCTGCGGTTGCGCCGGTACTCGTCGAAGAAGAGCGGCACCGTCGTGCGCAGCGTCACCCGGCCCACCTCGTTGAGCTTCAAGCCGGAGCTCTGCTCGTCGCGGTGCAGGGTGTTGACGTCCAGCCGGTAGTGAAGGTTCTTCACCATGGCGCGCGCCATGCGGGTGGTGTGCTTGATGGCCAGCCGGGACCCGCTGTTGAGCTGCGCCGAGTCCGACAACCAGCACACCATCGCGTCGATGTCCTGGCTCGCGGTGGGCGGGTTGCCCGGACGGCACAGCATGTCGCCGCGGCTGATGTCCAGCTCCTCCTCCAGCGACACGTTCACCGACATGGGCGGGAACGCCTCCGTCAGCGGCTTGCCGGCCAGCTCCAGCGACTTGATGCGCGTGGTGAAGCCGGACGGCATCACCATCACCTCGTCGCCCGGGCGCATCACGCCGCCCAACAGCTGCCCGGAGTACGCGCGGTAGTCGTGGAACTTCTTCGCGGACGCCGGCCGGATGACACCCTGCACGGGGAAGCGCAGGTGGATGAGATCCCGGTCGGACGCGATGTGCACGTTCTCCAGGTGGTGCAGGAGCGTGGGCCCCTGGTACCAGGGCATCTTCTCCGAGCGCGTCACCACGTTGTCCCCGCCCAGCGCGGAGATGGGGATGAACGACAGGTCGGACACGTCCAGCTTCATGGAGAACTGGCGGAACTCCTCCCGGATGCGGTCGAACACGCCCTGGTCGTAGTCCACCAGGTCCATCTTGTTCACGCACAGCACCAGGTGCGGCACGCGCAAGAGCGACGCGATGAACGCGTGGCGCCGCGTCTGCTCCAGCACGCCCTTGCGCGCGTCCACCAGGATGAGCGCCAGGTCCGCCGTGGACGCGCCCGTCACCATGTTGCGCGTGTACTGCAGGTGTCCGGGCGTGTCCGCGATGATGAACTTGCGCTTCGCCGTGGAGAAGTAGCGGTACGCCACGTCGATGGTGATGCCCTGCTCGCGCTCGGCCTTCAGGCCGTCCAGCAGCAGCGCCAGGTTGACGTACTCGTCGCCCCGGGCGTGGCTCGTGCGCTCCACCGCGGCGAGCTGGTCCTCGAGGATGGACTTCGTGTCGTACAACAGCCGCCCGATGAGGGTGCTCTTGCCGTCATCCACGGAGCCCGCGGTCGCGAATCTCAGCAGTTCCACTAGAAGTATCCCTCGCGCTTGCGGTCTTCCATCGCCGTCTCAGAGAACTTGTCGTCCGCGCGGCTGGCGCCACGCTCCGTCACGCGGGAGGCCGTCACCTCATCGATGACCTGCTCCACGGTGGACGCGGTGGACGGCACGCACGCGGTGCACGTCATGTCGCCCACGGTGCGGAAGCGCACCGTCTCCGTCGTCACCGTCTCGCCGGACATCATGGACATGAAGGGCGACCAGGCCATCAGCATGCCGTCCCGGCGGAACACCTCGCGCCGGTGCGTGTAGTAGATGGACGGCAGCGCCACGTTCTCCCGGCCGATGTACTGCCAGATGTCCAGCTCGGTCCAGTTGGACAGGGGGAAGACGCGCAGGTGCTCACCGCGGCGGTGGCGGCCGTTGTAGAGCGCCCACAGCTCCGGCCGCTGGTTCTTTGGATCCCACTGGCCGAACTCGTCGCGGAAGGAATACACGCGCTCCTTCGCGCGGGCCTTCTCCTCGTCGCGCCGGGCGCCGCCGAAGACGGCGTTGAAGCCGTTCTTCTCGATGGCCTCCAGGAGCGGCTGCGTCTGCAGGCGGTTGCGGGACGCGCGAGGACCCTTCTCCTCCGTGACCTTGCCCGCGTCGATGGCCTCCTGCACGGACGCGACGATGAGCCGCGCGCCCAGCTCCGCCACCCGTTCATCGCGATACTGGATGACCTCCGGGAAGTTGTGCCCCGTGTCCACGTGCATCAGCGGAAACGGCAGCGGTGCGGGCCAGAAGGCCTTCACCGCCAGGTGCAACATCACCGCGGAGTCCTTCCCACCGGAGAAGAGCAGCACCGGCCGGTCCAGCTCCGCCGCGACTTCCCGGATGATGAAGATGGACTCGGCTTCCAGCGCCTCAAGATGTGAAAGCTCGTAGCTCACGGACAGGCAAGCTACCACAACCCGTCCCACGCCCAACCGTGGCCTTGAAGGTTTCCGCTTCCGCGAGTGTGAGACACGGCGGATGTGACATGCCGGAGGGGGCGGTGAAACATGGCCGGAGGACCTGCTGGGAGGGATGTTTCATGGCCCCACTCCGGGTGCGTGCCACGAGCTCCCACGCGCCGTGCGGGAGGGGATTTTCGCGCGGGGGGCGCATGGTATAGACGGCCGCGCCATGGCAAGCGCATCCCCTCCCGTCCTCGACCGTTGGTTCCCGTCCCGCAAGCCGCTTCCGGAGCCGCGCCTGCGCCTGTTCTGCCTGCCCTTCGCCGGCGGGAGCGCGGCCATCTACCAGCCCTGGAGCATGGCGCTGCCCACGGGCGTGGAGCTGTGCGCGGTGCAGCTGCCCGGGCGCGAGCGGCGCCTGATGGAGCCGGCGATGAAGTCCCTGCCGGAGCTGATGGACGTGCTGATGCCGGCGCTGACGCCGCTGATGGACCGGCCCTTCGCGCTGTTCGGATACAGCATGGGGGCGCGCATCGGCCTGGAGGTGGCCCGGACGCTGAAGCGCCAGGGCGGCCCGAAGCCGCTGGGCTTCATCGCCGCGGCGGCGCCTCCGCCGTCGCACAACGACCGGGAGCCCATCCACACGCTGGATGATCCGGGCTTCATCGCGAAGCTGCGCGAGTACGATGGCACGCCGGAGGAGGTCCTCCAGCACAAGGAGCTGCTGGAGCTCATCCTCCCCACGCTGCGCGCGGACTTCTCGCTGGCCTGGTCGGAGAACGGCAAGGACACGGCCCCGCTGGACATCCCGCTGTCCGTGTACGCGGGCAAGGCGGACAAGCACGTGGGCCTGGACGTGATGGAGCACTGGCGCGCGGAGTCCACCGCCGACGTGCGCCTCCGCCACTTCGAGGGCGGCCACTTCTTCATCCGCACGCACGGGCCGCCGGTGCTCGCCGCCGTGCGCGAGGACCTGACGCGCTGGATGACGGCCGCGCAGGGTTAGGCCGTCTTGATGACCGGGGACATGTCCCCGGACAGCGGCACGGTGTGCTGCCAGCGCACCGTGAACGCCTCGCCCCGGGGCCTGCGGAAGGCCACCGCCGCCTGGTGCCGGGCGGACGGCTTGTGCTGCATGAACTGCCACACGTCCGGAAGGTCGTTCATCCGCGGGTCGAAGCGGATGCCGGGCATCTGCCCCGGCACCAGGTCGAAGCCGAACTGATCCAACGGCAGGGACAGGCCCGCGCCGCGCGCCTTGATGTAGGCCTCCTTCAGCGTCCAGTACTCGAAGAAGCGCTCGCGCTGGCGCTCCTTGGGCAGCGAGCGCAGGGCCTGCACCTCGGTCTTCGCGAAGTAGTGGTCGGCGATCTCCACCGTCTCGCCGGGCCGCTCCGCGTCCTCGATGTCCGCGCCCAGGTCCACGTCGCGGCCCACCGCGACCAGCGCCATGCCGTCCGTATGGCTCAGGTTGAAGCGCAGCCACTGGCCCTCGGGGCCCACGATGGCGGGGCGGCCGTACTCGTTGGGGACGAAGCGCCAGGCCTCCGGCGCGACGGGCGCGTAGCGCGACAGGGTCAGCCGCACCAGCGCGTGGGACACCAGGTACTGCCGCTGGTGCCGCTCGAAGTGGAAGCGCCGCTGCCGCTCGCGCTCGCTGGGATCCAACAGGGCCTTGTAGGTCTCCAGGAGGCGCGGGTCGTCGATGCGCTCGGGTTCGACGATCCACACGTGGACCTCGTCGGGGCGCAGGTCGAGGGGCGTGGAGGAAGAGGACACCGTCATGTCGCGCAGGCAATCAGGAACCGCCGCGCCTGTCACGGGGGCTGGTCCGGCCGCTCGGCGGGCGCGTAGGCTTCGCGGCCCCAAGCCCAGGGAGAGACACGCATGGACCTGACCACCGCGACGACGAAGCTCCAGGCGCTGCGCCGGGACATGACGGGCCACACGGACCGGAACGACGAACGCCGCATCCTGGACCTGCTGGGAGGCGCCACCGGCGAGGAGCTGAACTTCCTCCTGTCCAACGTGGACCTGGTGCGCCTGCTGTCGGACCTGGATGACCGGCGGGTGGGCCCGGACCATCACACGGAGCTGCTGGACCTCCTGTGCACGCGCCGGGCGGCGGAGCTGTCCCTGCCGGTGCGCGCGTCGCTGGCCACCGCGCTCCAGAAGGGCGCCACGCACGCACAGGCGGAAGCGCGGCTGCGCGACCTGTTCCTGGGGCTGAAGGGCCGCGAGCTGACCGGGTTCAAGAACCTGCTGGAGGCGGGCGGCGAGTACCACGACCTGCACAAGCTGGTGTTCGACGACGTGGACGACGTGGCGGTGCGCGCGGAGCTGCTCACCCACTTCCAGCGCGAGGCGGACGCCTTCCCCAGCGGCGAGAACAAGGTCCTGAGCGACATCGACGACACGTTCTTCGCCAACTGGGTGGACAAGCGCTACCCGCCGAAGACGGTGTACCCGGGCGTGCTCGCGTTCTACCAGGAGCTGGACCGGGGGCCGGGCATCATCCCGGGCCGCGCGGGCGACCTCGTCTTCGTGAGCGCGCGCCCGCAGGATCCGCTGGGCCTCATCGAGAACGCGACGCTGGACTCGCTGAGCAAGCGCGGCGTGCCGCTGGCGGTGATGCTCTCCGGCAGCTTCTTCTACCTCGTGGGCAACACGCGCATCGCGCAGAAGAAGTTCGAGAACTTCGAACAGTACGCGCGCCTCTTCCCTGAGTACGGCTTCGTCTTCGTGGGCGACAGCGGCCAGGGCGACGTGGAGTTCGGCGCCCGCATGCGCGAGTCCCTGCCCCAGGCCGTGCGCGCCGTGTTCATCCACGACGTGGTGGCGACGCCGCAGGAGCAGCGCGACAGCTGGCGCGCGAAGCACGTCTTCTTCTTCGACACGTACGTGGGCGCGGCGGTGGACGCGTTCCACGCGGGCGTCATCTCCCGGGACGGCGTGGACCGCATCGCCGCCGCGGCGACCGAATCGCTGGCGGCCATCTCCTTCCCCACCCCGGCCCTGCGCCAGGCGCGGGAGGCGGAGCTGGAGCGCGACCTGGAGCGGATGCGGACGCTCTGAGCCCTCGCTGAAGGCCCGCGCCGCCCGGTTTCCATCACCGGGCGGCCCACCGGTCCCGGACAGTTGGCGGGACGTACGAGGCGCCCCAACCTTCCGTGCGCTTCACAGGGGTGGAGCGGCCGTCTGGGGACGGAAGGAAGGGCTCCGGGAGGTTCCCGGGGCCCTTCCGGGGCGTGAGGGGGCGCGCGGGACCGATGGAACTGTTTCCCATCCATTTGCTGTTCATCGTCGTCTTGATGAACCGCTACATCCTTGGCCCGTTCCTGCGGCGGCTGAAGGGGCGGCGGTTCGAACGGGTGGACGACTCCTACCGCCCGAAGGTCGCCATCGTCGTTCCGCTGTTCAACGAAGGCCAGGGCATCTACCACACGGTCAAGGCGCTGCTGGCCCAGGACTATCCGCACGAGCTGCTGGAGATCATCGTCGTGGATGACTGCTCGCGCGACGACAGCGTCGCGTGGGCCACCAAGGCCGCGGAGGGCCACCCCAACGTCCGGGTGATGCGCAACCCGGAGAACATGGGCAAGCGCAAGGGCATCAACCGGGGCGTCCGCGCCGCGGAGGACGCGGAGATCATCGTCTCCGTGGACTCGGACGTGGTGGTGGAGAAGAGCGCCGTGCGCCAGCTCATCCGCCGCTTCGTGCACCCGAATGTCGCCGCGGTGGGCGGGCGCACCTTCGTCATCAACCGTCACCAGAACTGGCTGACGCGGATGATCGAAATCAAGTTCCACTTCGCCCAGAAGTGGCTGAAGGACCTGGAGCGCTCGTTCCGCCAGGTGATGTGCCTGTCCGGTTGCCTGACGGCGTATCGCCGTTCAGTGCTGATGGAGCTGGAGCCCATCCTGGAGTCGCGCGCCATCGCGGGCATCCCCATCAAGTACGGCGAGGACCGCTTCCTCACGCGGCAGATCGTCAAGCACGACTACGAGACGGTCTACACGCTGGACGCGTTCTGCTTCACCGCCGCGCCCTCCACGCTCGCGGGCTACTTCAGCCAGCAGCTGCGCTGGCGGCGCTCCAACCTGGTGGACCTCATCTGCGGCCTGTCGCACGCGTGGCGGCTGCACCCGGTCATCACCGTGCACTACGTGTCGCAGCTGGCGCTGCTGCTGTCGTACCCGGTGGTCATCATCCACAACCTGCTCAACGGAGAGTTCTGGGACATCCTCGCGTTCCACTTCCTGGTGATTGGCCTGTTGGGCTTCATCTACCGGATGGAGACGCGCTACCTGCCGGAGGACCGGCGCGTGCACCCCGTGAGCTTCCTGCCCATGGCGCTGCTCATGCCGGTGACGTACGCGCTCTTCACGCCGCTGGCGCTGCTGACGCTCGACTCCGGGAGCTGGGAGACGCGCGGCAGCCCCACGACGGCGCCAGAGCCCTCCCCCGCTCCCGCGAAGCTCACGTCCAACTCCGCAGGAGAAGGAACCCCGTCATGAACCAGCAGGTCGCCAACCGGATCAACTCCATCGCGGTGTCCGCCTACAAGTTCATGGGGTCGGTGCTGCTGGCGCTGATCCTCCTGGGCCTGATGTCGTTCCTCGTGGTGCAGGGCTTCTTCCTGGCGAGCAACAGCTGGGCCGCGCCCACCATCCTGTCACCCACCGACCCCAACGTGCTGGCGCTCAACGCACAGGCGGCGCAGCAGGAGTCGGAGCGGGACGGGCTGAGGGCCCGGCGGCGCGAAGCGGCGGACCGGCTCCTGGAGGCCGAGCGGACCGTGACCGCGGAGCGGTCCTTCCAGCAGCGCTTCGTGGTGGCGCTGAAGGGAGAGAAGCGCGCCCGCGACCGGCTGGCGAAGCGGCTGTCCACGCTGCGCCAGGAGTACCTGCGCACGGGCGAGGAGATCGCCGAGTCCAACCGCGCGTTCAGCGGCCTGGCCCGCACGCGGACGAACGCGCTCTACGGCGCGAAGCTGATGGAGCGCGAGGACGTGCTCACCACCAACCACCACCTGGCGCAGATGGCGCAGAGCAACCTGTCCCTGGCGCAGGAGACGGTGAACCTGGACATGCGCCTGGACACGCTCCGGCGCGAGCGTGAAGGGCTCACCGCCGCGGAGAACGGCCTGGGCCGCGACGCCGCCGCCGAGGGCCTGACGACGGACACGCTGCTCCTGGAGCGTGAATACACGCAGTCGGTGCTGGCGCTGGCCCGGGCGGACGCGCAGCGCAAGAGCCTGGAGGCGGACGTGCTCGCGCTGGACGACCGCATCCGCCGCTTCGACCACCTGCTCCAGGTGGTGCACGGCTCGCCGTACCTGAAGGCGCTGGAGCAGAACCTCAACGTGGCCTTCGTGCCCTACGAGAACCTGCCCAACGCCCAGGCCGGCACCCCGCTCTACACCTGCGCGCTCAAGATTTTCTGGTGCCGCGAGGTGGGCGTGGTGGGGCCCGTGCTGGAGGGTGAGATCTCCCAGCAGCACCCCATCCGCCAGTACCACTTGAGAGGCGTGATGGTGGAGCTCCAGCTTCGGGATGCGCCGAGCGCGCGAGAGCCTCTGCTTCACCTGGGCCATCCCCCGTTGATGCTGTGAGCCCCGTCGTGAAATCGGAAAGGAAGCGGAGGATGCGGACGAGCCTCGCGAGGGGAGCCCTGCTGGGGCTCGGGTTGTGGGCGGGCGTGGCGCCGGCGGAAGAAGTGGGGACGGTGCGGGCCCGGGGAGACCTCGCGAAGGGCTACTGCGAACGCGTGCGCGGCACCGCGAAGGCGGAGGCCGTACTGGAGCTGGCGCCGGAGGTGTTCGCCAGCGTGGGCGCGGTGAACGCGGGCGACGCGGTGGGAGGCTCGGACGACACGCCCCTGGGTTCTCCCAAGCTGCGCGTCACCGCGGGGCTGGGCTACGACTTCGTGGGCCTGTACCGGGGCCACACGCTGCGCTCGCGCGCGGAGGCCGAGTGCCGCCGCTACCAGGCGCTCGCCGCGCTCCAGAGCGCCGTGGAGCAGGGCTCGCGGTTGGGAGAGGCGGCGGCGCTGGACGCACGCGCCCGGGCGCTGGCCACCTCCCTGCCCCGCGCGGAGGAGCTGGTGGCCCAGCTGCGCGACGACCTGCGCGACGGCGGCGCCACGCTGGAGGAGCTCAACGCGGTGCAGGTGCGGTTGGATCACCTGCGCTCGCTCGCGCGCGACACCGCCCAGGCCCGCGAACGACTGGCGCTCGAACCCGCACTCCCGGAAGGGCAGACCCTGGGCGCGCTGCTCAGCGCCTTCGAGTCCGCGGATGATCAGGTCGAGGTCCTGTCCGGCGGCCTGCGCACAGCGGGCGCGTGGCGCCTGAGCGTGCGCGGCGGCTACGACGAGGTCTTCGACGTGGACCAGAACACGCCCCTCTTCGGCCAGCTCACGCTGGGCTACAACCTGGGCCAGCTGTGGCAGGGCCAGGCCAACGCCCAGGCTCGCGAGGGCCGCCGCCTGGAGTCGCGCGACGCGGTGGACGGAGCGCCCCGGCGGGTGCGCCAGCTCCTGGGCGAACTGCGCATCACCGAGCAGAGCGAGCAGCAGCGGCTGGGCGAGGTGTCCGCGCTGGTGTCCGACCTCCAGGGACAGCTGCGCGAGGTGGAGCAATTGCAGACGCGGCAGGTGCGCCGCTTCCGGGACTACCTGCTGCTGGAGCTGGCGCGACTCCAGGCGGAGCAGGCCTACCTGGGCGCGCATCTGGAGACCCTCCGGGCGCTCCTGGGAGGAAAGGGCTCATGAGCGATGCACGGCAGCGGCGGTGGGTGGCGCTCGGGACGTCTGGCGTATTGATGCTGTGGGCGGGCGGACTGCTCCTGAGCCACGGCGCCTGCAACAGCGCGAGGAAGCCCATGGAATCCCCCGTGTCCTCCAGCAAGCGCGCGCTGCGCGCCGACCCTCCGCCAACGAAGAACGGACTGGCCCCCGTCACACGGCGGCAGCTGCACGTCACCGAAGGCCAGGTCGTGAACCTCCAGGAGGAGGACGAACAGGACGGGACGCACTTCGCCATCGAGGGGCCGCGCCAGCGCGCGGTCGTCCCGGAGACGACGGGGGACGAGGCGGAGCTGCGCTTCACCTGGCTGGGCGCCACCAGCGAGGTGGTTCCGCTGGCGTCGGGCCAGCAGCGCGAACAGGTGGGCCTCAAGCTGCGCGCCCGGGACGGCTGCAACCTCATCTACGCCATGTGGCGCATCGCCCCCTCCGCGGGCATCGTGGTCCAGTTCAAGTCCAACCCGGACGACCACGAGAGCGGCGAGTGCGGCAACGCGGGCTACTCCACCGTGCCGCCGCGCTTCATGGAGCCGTTGGAGCGGCTGTCCCCCGGTGAAGCCCACGTGCTGCGCGCCCGCATCGACGCGAACGTGCTGACCGTGTACGCGGACGGCCTGCGCGTCTGGGAGGGATTGCTGCCCGCGGACGCGCTCCGCCTGGAAGGCCCCGCTGGGATGCGCACGGACAACGCGCGCGTGCGCTTCGAGTTGCTCGTGCCCCAGGCGGCCGGCCCCACCTCGCACCTCTGAGGCGGCCGTCCGGAACCGGCCCGACGGGGCGAATGCCTGGGGGGCCCCCTTGCATGGAAGATCCGGGCATGGGTTGCTTGAGGCACGATGCCCGACCGCGACCCGCTGGCCTCGACGTATCGTCCACCGCAGGGCCTGGAGGCGTTGGAAGACGCCCTCCGCCGCGACCTGGACATCCTGTCGTACCCCGCCCGCAGCTGGGTGCCGCCGCGCTTCACGCCAGACGGACGTCCCATCCTGGACGTGCTCATCGTGGGCGGAGGACAGAGCGGGCTGGGCGCCGCGTTCGGGCTGATGCGCGAGCGCGTGACGAACCTGTTGGTTCTGGACGACGGCAGGGACGGCTTCCACGGGCCCTGGAAGACGTTCGCGCGGATGATCACCCTGCGCACGCCCAAGTACCTCACCGGTCCGGACTACAACATCCCCAACCTCTCCTTCCGCGCCTGGTACGAAGCGCAGCACGGCGTGGAGGGCTTCCAGCAGGTGGCCCTCATCCCGAAGGAGCTGTGGGCGGACTACCTCCTCTGGTACCGGCGCGTGCTGGGCATCCCGGTGAAGTGCGGCACCAAGGCGGGCGCGCTGAGCTGGCGCAAGGACCTGGACTGCTTCGAGGTCCCCGCCGCGCACAACGGCGAGACGGAGTTCCTCCTCGCGCGCAAGGTGGTGCTGGCCACCGGCATCGACGGCTCCGGCCGCTGGGAGGCGCCGCCGGAGGTGCAGCCGCTGCCGCGCGCGCTGTGGGCGCACACGCATGACCCCATCGACTTCGCCGCGCTGAAGGGCAAGCGCGTGGGCGTGCTGGGCGCGGGGGCCTCCGCGTTCGACAACGCCTCCGTGGCGCTGGAGTCGGGCGTGGGCCAGGTGGACCTGTTCTACCGCCGCAAGAAGCTGCCCAACGTGAACCCCTACCGCTGGGCGGAGTTCGCGGGCTTCCTGCGCCACCACGGCGACCTGCCGGACGCGCAGCGCTGGCGCTTCATCCGGCAGATCATCGACATGGGCCAACTGCCGCCGCGCGACACCTTCGAGCGCGCCCGCCGCCACCCGCACTTCCACCTGCACGCGGAGAGCCCCTGGGTGGAGGTGAAGGCGCAGGACGGTCAGGCCGTGGTGCGCACGCCGCACGCGACACACGCGTTCGACTTCCTCATCATCGCGTCCGGCTTCACCACGGACCTGTCGCTGCGGCCGGAGCTTCAGGAGCTGCACCCGCACATCGCGCTGTGGAAGGACCGCTTCACTCCGCCGGAGAACGAACGGCACGCGGACCTGCTGCGCCACCCGTACCTGGGCCCCTCCTTCGAGTTCCAGGAGAAGCAGCCCGGCACCGCGCCATGGCTGGGCGGCGTGTTCAACTACACCTTCGGGTGCCTGCTCTCGCTGGGCTTCGGCGGCGCCAGCATCTCCGGCATGAAGTACAGCCTGCCCCGCCTGGTGGGCGGCATCACGAAACAGCTCTACCTGGATGACAGCGAGCGCCACTTCCGCGCGCTCGCGGATTACGCGACGACGGAGTTCGAGACGTGAGTGCTTCTGGTGTGACGGTGTTTCGCGGTGAGCGCGTGGTGACGCCCGAAGGCACGCGCGCCGCGGCGGTGGTGGTGCGCGACGGGCGCATCGAAGGCATCCACGCGACGGTGGACGTGCCAAAGGACGCGCAGGTGGTGGAGCTGGGCCGGGACGCGCTCTTGCCCGGCATCGTGGACAGCCACGCGCACATCAACGAGCCCGGCCGCACGGACTGGGAGGGCTTCGCCACGGCGACGGCGGCGGCGGCGGCGGGCGGCATCACCACCGTGGTGGACATGCCGCTCAACTCCATCCCCGCGACCACGTCCCTGGCCGCGCTGCGCACCAAGGCGGAGGCCGCGTCCGGCCAGTGCGCCATCGACTACGGCCTGTGGGGCGGCGTCATCCCCGGCAACGCCAACGAGCTCCAGGCGATGGTCGACGCGGGCACGCCGGGCTTCAAGTGCTTCCTCGTGCACTCGGGCGTGGATGAGTTCCCCGCCGCCACGCGCGAGGTGCTGGACGCGGCCATGCCCATCCTCGCGAAGGCGGGCGTGCCGCTGCTGGTCCACGCGGAGCTGACGGACCATGAGCCGCCCTTCGCGGGCGACGTGCGCGCGTACGCCAGCTATCTCGCGTCACGTCCGGCCGCGTGGGAGGTGGACGCCATCCGGATGATGATCGACCTGTGCCGCGAGCACCGCGGCCCTGTGCACATCGTCCACCTGTCCGCGGCGGACGCGCTGGACGACATCGCGAAGGCGAAGGCGGAGGGGCTGCCCTTCACGGTGGAGACGTGCCCGCACTACCTCACCTTCACGTCGGAGGAGATTGAAGCCGGCGCCACCCACTTCAAGTGCGCCCCGCCCATCCGCGAGGCGGCCAACCGCGAGCGGCTGTGGGACGCGGTGAAGAGCGGCCTCATCGACCTGGTGGTGTCGGACCACTCGCCCTGCACGCCCGCGCTCAAGAAGCTGGAGGCCGGGGACTTCTCCGGCGCGTGGGGCGGCATCGCCGGGTTGCAGCTCAGCGTGTCCGCGGTGTGGACGGGCATGCGCGCGCACGGCCTGGGCCTGGACGCGCTGGTGGAGCGCATGGCGCACCGCACCGCGAAGCTGGCCGGATTGTCGGGGCGCAAAGGAGCCATCCGGCCGGGGCTGGACGCGGACTTCGTCGTCTTCGCCCCGGAGGCGCGCTTCAAGGTGGCGCCGGAGGACATCCGCCACCGGCACCGGCTGACGCCCTACGCCGGTCGCGAGCTGGAAGGCCGGGTGATGAGGACATACCTGCGCGGCCAGCGTATCTTCGACGCCACCGAGGGACTGACGGGCCCGCGCATCGGCCAGTGGCTGCCGCGCGGCTAGCCCCGGCGGTCCGGGAGAGGAAACCGATGCAAGCAGAAGCCCCCGGGGCGATGCACGTCGCCTTCGCAGACTTGATTGATCTCGCCGCACGCAAGGTGGGCGGCAAGGCCCTGCTGGCCAACGACGAGTTCTTCGCGCCCAAGGAGTCGATGCTGGAGCCCGGGCGCGGCGTCTTTATCGCGGACAAGTACACGGAGCGCGGCAAGTGGATGGACGGCTGGGAGACGCGCCGCAAGCGCGTGCCCGGCTACGACTGGTGCATCGTGAAGCTGGGCCTGCCCGGCGCCATCCACGGCATCGACGTGGACACCAACCACTTCCTCGGCAACTTCCCCGAGTACGCCTCCCTGGAGGCGTGCGAGGTGGACGGAGACCCGTCGCCGGAGTCGCTGGCGGAGGACGTGTCGCGCTGGACGGAGCTGGTCCCCAAGCAGCGCCTGCGCGGCGGTTCGCGCAACCTCTTCGCGGTGGCGAACGAGCGGCGCTTCACGCACGTGCGCCTCAACATCTACCCGGACGGCGGCGTCGCGCGCCTGCGCGTGCACGGGCAGGTGCTGCCGGACTGGCACGCCCTCAAGAAGGCGGGGCTGGTGGACCTGGCGGCGGCGGCCAACGGCGGCTCCGTCGTCACGTGCAACGATCAGTTCTTCGGCACGAAGGACAACCTCATCTTCCCGGGCCGCGCGGCGAACATGGGCGAGGGCTGGGAGACGCGCCGCAAGCGCGTGCCGGGCTTCGACTGGATCGTCGTGAAGCTGGCCACGGCGGGCACGCTGCGCCGCGCGGAGGTGGACACCCACTACTTCAAGGGCAACTTCCCGGACCGCTGCTCGCTGGAGGGCATCCACCTGGAGGAGCCGCTCCTGGACTTCGCCAACGCGACGCACCTCCAGTGGAAGGAGCTGCTGCCGCAGTCGAAGCTCCAGGCGGACCACTGCCACGTCTTCGAGAAGGAGCTGAAGGACGTGGGCCCCATCACCCACGTGCGCCTCAACATCTTCCCGGACGGCGGCGTCAGCCGGCTGCGCCTCTTCGGGGAGCCGGCGTGACGACGCCGCTGGAGCGCCTGAACACCGCCACGACGCAGGAGGCCACCGAGGCCTTCACCCGTTGCTGTGGCAGCACGAAGTGGGTCCAGCGGATGCTGGCCGTCCGCCCGTTCCGGGACGCGGAGCACCTGTACGCGGAGGCCGTGGACGCCTGGGCGCGCACGGGGCCGGAGGACTGGAAGGAGGCCTTCACGCACCACCCGCGCATCGGCGACGTGTCGAAGCTGCGGGAGAAGTTCGCCTCCACCGCGCAGTGGTCGTCGCAGGAGCAGAAGGGCGTGGCCGGCGCGAACGAAGGCGTGTTGCAGGCGCTGGCCCAGGGCAACCGGGACTACGAGTCCCGCTACGGCTTCATCTTCCTCATCTGCGCCACCGGCAAGAGCGCCGCGGAGATGCTGGAGCTGCTCCAGGACCGCATGCACAACACCCCGGAAGCGGAGCTGAAGATCGCGGCCGGGGAGCAGGCGAAGATCACCCGCATCCGACTGGAGAAGCTCCTCGCGTCATGAGCACCCTCAGCACGCATGTCCTGGACACGAGCACGGGCCGTCCCGCGGAGGGACTCTCCCTCACGCTGGAGGCCCGCTCGGGCGAAGAGTTCCGGGAGCTGTCCCGGGGCGTCACCAACGCGGACGGACGGGTGAAGGACCTGTCGGGCGCGAACACGAAGCTTCAGCCCGGCGTGTACCGCCTCACCTTCGACACCGGGGCCTGGTTCCAGGCCCGGGGGCAGCGGGGCTTCTACCCGTACGTGCAGGTCGTGTTCGAGGTCACGGCGACCGACGAGCACTACCACGTCCCGCTGCTCTTGAGCCCCTTCGGCTTCTCCACCTACCGGGGCAGCTGAAGAAGCATCAGACGCGCGGCGGTTCGACGGGCGCCTTGTCCACGACGGGCGCCTTGTCCGCCGCCGGGGCCTTGTCTCCGCCGCGCTCCACCTTCTCCGGCTTGTCCGCGACGGGCTCCGCGCAGAGCGTGGAGTTGTTCGACTTGCACACGCCGCCGTTCTGCAGGTCGAACTGCCAGCGGTGGCGCGGGCACACCACGTAGCGGCCCTCCTCCACCCAGCCCTCCGACAGGTCCGCGCCCTGGTGCGGGCAGAAGCGCTGGATGGTGAAGCGCTTGCCGCCGGCCTCCACCACGGTGCGCTCCTTCTGGGCCTCCGTGGCGCGGATGCCGTCGCAGAACTCGCGGATGTCCTCCACCTCCACGCCCAGGAAGCCGTGCAGCACGGGCTCGTAGACGTCCGGGTTGCGGGACAGGCGCAGGCGGAAGGACAAGAGGAAGTCCTCCCAGTTCAGCTTCCGGTCCAGCACGCGCACGATGTCGCTCGCGCTCACCTTCATCGCGTAGCGGCTCTTGTCGCGCATCTCCGTCACTTCATCCACGCGGCGGCCCTTGAAGTCCACGCGCAACAGCCGCGTGGGCGCCTCCGTCAGCTCCACGTAGAACGGCATGCCCACGCGGTCGTGCAGATCCAACAGGTCCAGCTTGCGCTGCAGCTCCACGCGCAGGCGGCCGTGGATTTCATCCACCTCCTCGCGCATCAGGTTGCGGCGGCGCTCGCGGAAGACGTGGGCCATGTCCTTCGCGTACGTGTGGAGGTACTCCTGGAAGTTCTCCGTCGTCACGCGCTCCGGCACCTGGGACACGAACTCCAGCGGGCCCGCGTCCAGCACGTCCCCGGGCATGGGCTCCAGGTAGCGCGTGGGCAGCGTGGGCAGGCGCTTCTCCAGGTAGGAGAAGAGCACGGGCGCGCGCGGGAAGATGCTCACGTCCTGGAAGTTCAGGCTGAAGAGCTCCGGATCCAGGAACGCCGCCGGGCCCGCCGCCGCGATGTACGCGCGGGGCTGCACCACTTCCAACGCGCGCGCCACCGCCTCGAACTTGCTGTCGCGCTTCTTCAGGCTGATGGCCGAGTACGTCTCCCTCGGGTACTCGTAACAGGTGGGGTGCCAGATGGCGCCGGAGAACTGGGCGGAGAAGACGTCGATGGGCCCTTCCTCCGCGATGACGCGCGCCAGCCGATCATGCATCTTGCAGTCGTTGATGTTGAGGAAGCACTGCCCGTCACCGCGCACCATCACGCTGGAGTCGCGGTTGGTGCCCTGCTCGGACACGAAGAGCTTGATGTAGCCGCCCTTGATGGGAATCTCGCGCGAGTCCTCGCACGCGATGACGCGCTTGCAGCCGTACTTCTCGAAGATGTCCCGCAGCTCCGCGCGGCGGAACTTGGGCACCAGCACCGTGAAGTCCCGCTTCGCGATGGTGGCCAGGAACTCCGGGTCGAAGTGATCCTTGTGCTCGTGGCTGATGTAGAGGAAGCGCTCCTTGCCCGGCGTCTCCAGCAGCTCACGCACGCGCGGCGCCAGGTGGTGGTTGCGCGGCAGCTGCATCCACGCGGAGTCGAAGGCCCCCTGGGGCGTCAGCCACGGATCCATGACGACGAGCGCTCCGGCGGTCTCCACCGCGAAGCCCGCATGACCCAGGAAGGTGATCCGCATGAACGTCGTCCCTCGTGTGGAGGGCCCGGCCGGGAGGACCGCGCCCTGGAGTGGCTGTGTACGCGGGCGGCTCGTGGCCCCGGCGTCAGCTAGGCTGCGAAGCTAGGGCGTCTCTTTCCAGCGGCACCCCGGCGCGCCCCTCCTGTCGGAAAGGCCACGCACGTCGCGTCAGGCGGCGAACAAAAAAAGAGGGAGGCCCGCGCGGGGCCCCCCTCTCCTGCTGCCTTCAGGACATGCGGCGTGCGGCCCGCCTAGGGCTGGATCTCCTCCGCCCCAGGATTTCTTGAGACACCTCTCTGGGGGAATAACCTCCCCCGTGTGAGGTGGATGTGAAGAAGCAGCAGAAGCAGGACAGGACGTCGGAGCGCGGTCGGTTTTCGGCGAAGCGCAAGAAGGAGGCGGTGCTCCGGTTGCTCAAGGGCGAGGAACTCGACGCCCTGTCGCGGGAGCTGGGCGTCACGGCGGCCTTGCTGAGTGAGTGGCGGGAGAAGTTCCTGGCTGGGG
>NZ_RAWN01000180.1:0-18969 GCF_003668895.1 Corallococcus sp. AB045 | reverse complement strand
CCCCTGTTCCCCGTGCCGAGCGTCTCGTCCCCACCCTGCGCAACCTGTTCGAGGAGCTGAGCGGCCTGGAGCTGGCCGACGCGGATCCGGGCGCGAGCTTCCTGGAGCTGGGACTCGATTCGCTGGTGCTCACGCAGGCGGCGCTCGCAGTGCAGAAGCAGTTCGGCGTGAAGGTGACGTTCCGGCAGCTCCTGGAAGAGGTCCCGTCGCTGGGACTGCTCGCCGCGTTCCTCGACGGCCGCATGCCGCCTGAGGCCGCGCCCGCCCCGGTGGCCGCCGCGCCGGCCGCGCAGCTCACCGCGAACATCCTCGGACAGCCGCAGGTCGCCCCGTCCGCGGGCGCCGCGTTCCCCGCGCAGGGCACGCCCGCCGGCGCCGCGTTCCCGGCCCAGGCCGCTGGCGCCTTCCCCGCGCAGGCCGTGCCCGCGCAGTTCGCCTCCGCCGGTGCCGCGTTCCAGGCCCAGGCGATGGCCGCGCCCGCCGGGAGCCTCCAGGCAGTCGTCGCGCAGCAGCTCTGGCTGATGACCCAGCAGCTCGCGCTCCTGTCCGGGCAGCCCGCGCAGGCCGTGGCCTCGCAGTCCTTCGCTCCGGCGCCTACGGCGCAGCCGCAGCCCGCGCAGGCGCCAGCCGAGCACGTGGCCTCGCAGGCCCCGGCCGCGCAGCAGCAGGCCGCCCAGCCCGCGCCCGCCGCCGCGCCGGATGAGGCCGACCTCAAGGGCCCGGTGAAGTACGACGTGAAGAAGGCCTTCGGCGCCATCGCGCGCATCAGCCTGGCGCCGAAGGACGCGCTCACGCCCCGCCAGCAGACGTACCTGGAGGACTTCACCCGCCGCTACAACACGAAGACGCAGGGCTCCAAGCGCTACGCCCAGGACAACCGGAACCAGCTTTCGGATCCGCGCGTGGTGACGGGCTTCCGCCCGCTGCTCAAGGAGCTCATCTACCCGCTGGCCGTGAATCGCTCCAAGGGCTCCAAGCTCTGGGACATGGACGGCAACGAGTACCTGGACGCGCTCAACGGCTTCGGGTCCGTGATGTTCGGCCACGCGCCGGACTTCATCACCCAGGCCGTGCGCAAGCAGGTGGACGACGGCTACGAGCTGGGGCCCATGCACCCCCTGGCCGGCGAGGTCGCGAAGCTCGTCTGTGAATTTACCGGCGCGGACCGCGCGGCGCTCTGTAACACCGGCTCCGAGGCGGTGATGGGCGCGATGCGCATCGCCCGCACCGTCACCGGCCGCAGCACCATCGCCATCTTCAGCGGCAGCTACCACGGCATCTTCGACGAGGTGCTGGTGCGCGGCACCAAGAGCCTGCGCACCGTGCCGGCCGCCCCGGGCATCATGGCGGGCGCGGTGCAGGACGTGCTGGTGCTGGACTACGGCACGCCGGAGTCGCTCGAAATCCTGCGCGCCCGCGCGGACTCGCTGGCCGCCATCATGGTGGAGCCCGTGCAGAGCCGCCGCCCGGACTTCCAGCCGCGCGAGTTCCTGCACCAGCTGCGCGACCTCACCCAGAAGTCCGGCTCCGTCTACATCTTCGACGAGGTCATCACCGGCTTCCGCATGCACCCGGGCGGAGCGCAGGCAATCTTCGGCGTTCAGGCGGACGTGGCCACCTACGGCAAGGTCGTGGGCGGCGGCATGCCCATTGGCGTCATCGCGGGCAAGCGCCCGTTCATGGATGCGCTGGACGGCGGCCACTGGCAGTTCGGCGACGACTCCGTGCCCACGGTGGGCGTGACGTACTTCGCGGGCACGTTCGTGCGTCACCCGCTGGCGCTCGCCGCCGCGAAGGCCGCGCTGGAGCACATGAAGGCCGCGGGCCCGGAGCTCCAGCGCAGCGTGAGCGCCAAGGCGGACACGCTCGCCACCACGCTCAACGCGTTCTTCGACGAGGTGGGCGCCCCGCTGCGCATCAAGCACTTCGGGTCGCTGTGGAAGACGTTCGTCACGGCGGACGCCGCGAACGCGGACCTGCTGTTCTGCCTGCTGCGCGACAAGGGCATCCACATCTGGGATGGCTTCCCGTGCTTCTTCACCACCGCGCACTCGGACGCGGACGTGCAGCGCCTCATCACCGCGTTCCAGGACAGCGTCACGGAGCTGCAGGACGCGGGCTTCCTGCCCGGCACGGCCCGCGCCCAGACGCAGGCCCCCGCCGCCTTCGATTCCAACCAGCCCCCCGTCCCCGGCGCCCGCCTGGGGCGTGATCCACAGGGCAACCCCGCCTGGTTCGTCCCGCACCCCACGGTGCCCGGCAAGTTCGTCAAGCTGAGCGAGACCCGATGAAGACCCCCGCGACCCCGATTCAGGACCTGCCCGAGGATTTCGACCCGTTCGCCGGGCCCGCGCTGCTGCTCACCGCGCCGTCCACCGAGCCCCAGCGCGAGGTGTGGACCGGCGTGCAGATGGGCCCGGACGCGTCGTGCGCCTTCAACGAGTCCATGTCCGTGCGGCTGCACGGCCCGCTGAACGTCGAGTCCCTGCGCGCCGCGCTCCAGGACCTGAGCGAGCGGCACGAAGCGCTGCGCACCACGTTCAGCGCGGATGGCCTCACGCTGTGCGTGGCCGCCACCACGCCCTTCCCGCTGGAAGTGCTCGCGCTGGACGCGCTGCCGCCCTCCGAGCGCGACGCCCGCGTCCGCGAGCTCGTGGCCCAGGAGGTGGAGACGCCGCTGCCCCTGGAGTCGGGACCGCTCCTGCGTCCGCGCCTGGCCCGGCTGTCCGCGGAAGAGCACCTGCTGACGCTGACCGCGCACCACATCGTGTGCGACGGCTGGTCCATGGCGGTGATGCTGCGCGACCTGGCGACGTTCTATTCAGCGCACGCGCGGCGCACCCCGCACACGCTGTCGCCCGCGCCCACGTTCAGCGACTACGCCCGCGCGCAGGCCCAGCTGGCCACGACGCCGGAGTACGCCGAGCACGAGCGCTACTGGCTGAAGCAGTTCTCCGGCTCGCTGCCGGTGCTGGAGCTGCCGTTGGACCGGCGCCGTCCGCCGTCCAAGACGTACAGCTCCCGGCGTGAGGACTACGCCCTGGAGCCCGCGCTCGTGGAGCAGCTCAAGCGCGTGGGTGCGCGCCACGGTGGCAGCTTCTTCACCACGCTGCTCGCGGGCTTCAAGGCGCTGTTGCACCGGCTGACGGGGCTGGAGGACGTGGTGGTGGCCATCCCCGCCGCGGGCCAGTCCGTGGCCGGCCTGAAGGACCTGGTGGGCCACTGCGTGAACTCGCTGCCCCTGCGCAGCAACGTCGCCGCGGAGGCGCCCTTCACGCAGGTGCTCAAGCAACTGCGCACCACGATGCTCGATGCCTACGAGCACCAGGAGTACACGTTCGGCACGCTGCTCAAGCAGCTGGCGCTGCCGCGCGACCCCAGCAGGCTGCCGCTGGTCAACGTGCTGTTCAACGTGGACCAGGCCGTCACGGGCGAGCAGCTGGCGTTCCAGGGCCTCACCTGCACCCTGGCGAGCAACCCGCGCCACTACGAGAACTTCGACCTCTTCATCAACGCGGCCGAGGCCCATGGCCGCGTGGTGCTGGAGTGCCAGTACAACACCGACCTCTTCGATGGCTCCACGGTTCGCCGCTGGATGTCATGTTACGAAGAATTGCTGCGGGGCGTGGTCGCCGACGCGGAAGCGCCCGTTTCGCGCCTGCCGCTGCTGCCCGCCGCTGAGAAGCAGTGCGTACTGGTGGACTGGAACGCCACCGAGAAGCCGTTTGACCGCAGCGCCTTCGTCCACACTCTGGTGGCCGCGCAGGCCCAGACCACGCCCGACGCAGTGGCCCTGCGCGCGGGGGACGTGACGCTCACGTACCAGCAGTTGATCCAGCGCGCCCATCAGGTGGCGAACGCGCTGAAGCAGGAGGGCGTCGCGGCCGGAAGCCTCGTCGGCCTCTTCACGAATCGCGGCGCGGACATGGTGGTGGGCCTGCTGGGCATCCTCGAAGCGGGTGCTGGCTACGTCCCGCTCGACCCCGGCTTCCCGCCCGAGCGTCTGGCCTTCATGGTCGAGGACGCGAAGCTCTCCACCATCCTCACGCAGCAGGCCCTGGCGGCGTCCCTGCCGTCCACGAGCGTGAAGCCCCTGCTCATCGAGGACACGGCCTCGCAGCCCGAGTCCGCGCTCCCGGCGCAGGACGTCACGCCCGAAGCCGTGGCGTACGTCATCTACACGTCGGGTTCGACGGGCAAGCCGAAGGGCGTGCGTGTCCCGCACCGCGCGGTGGTGAACTTCCTGAGCACCATGCAGGAAGCCCCGGGCCTCTCGCCCCAGGACGTGCTGCTGGCCGTCACCACGCTCTCCTTCGACATCGCCGTGCTGGAGCTGCTGCTGCCGCTCACCACCGGCGCCCAGGTGGTGCTCGCCTCGCGTGACACCGCCTCCGACGGTGCGCTCCTCAAGGCCGCGCTGGAGTCCAACGCCGTCACCGTCATGCAGGCCACGCCCTCCACCTGGCGCCTTCTGCTGGAGGCTGGCTGGCAGCCGCGCCCCGGCTTCAAGGCCCTCGTCGGTGGCGAGGCCCTTCCTCGCGAGCTGGCCGAAACACTCCTCGCCCGCGTCGCCAGCCTCTGGAACATGTACGGCCCCACGGAGACCACCGTCTGGTCCACCACCTGGCGCGTGCAGCCTCCGCTCTCCTCCATCCGCATCGGCCGCCCCATCGCCAACACCCAGCTCTACCTCCTCGACGCGCACCTGGCCCCCGTGCCGGTGGGTGTCGCGGGCGAGCTGTACATCGGCGGCGACGGCGTGACGCTGGGCTACCTCCACCGCCCGGAGCTGACGCAGGAGCGCTTCCTGCCCAACCCCTTCCGCACCGGCGAGCGCATGTACCGCACGGGCGACCTCGCCCGCTGGCTGGCCGACGGCACCGTCGAGTACCTGGGCCGCAATGACTCGCAAGTGAAGCTGCGCGGCTTCCGCATCGAGCTGGGCGAAGTCGAAGCGGCCCTTGCCTCGCACCCGTCGCTGGCCCAGGCCGTCGCCCTCGTTCGCGAGGATCGCCCCGGTGACCGTCGCCTCGTCGCGTATCTCATCGCACGGCCCGGCCAGACGATTCCGGCGGACGAAGCCCTGCGCGCGCACCTCAAGCAGGGGCTGCCGGAGTACATGGTGCCGCAGCACTTCGTGGCCCTGCCCGCGCTGCCGCTCACGCCGAACGGCAAGGTGGACCGCAAGGCCCTGCCGTCGCCGCAGGTGGAGTCGCAAGAGGACGCCTTCGTCGCGCCTCGCGACGAGACGGAGCAGAAGCTCGCGACCATCTTCGCGGACGTGCTGGGGCTGCGCCGGGTGAGCGTCACCGCGGACTTCTTCCGCATGGGCGGCCACTCGCTGCTGGCGTCGCAGGCCCTCACGCGCGCGAGCCGCGACCTGGACGTCAGCCTCACGCTGCGCCGCATGTTCGAAGCGCCCACCGTGGAGAAGCTGGCCCGGCTGGTGCGCGGAGACGACGGCGCCACGAGCCCCGCGCAGCGCATCTCGCCCCGTGCGGGCACCGCGCCCGCCCCGCTGTCCCTCATGCAGCAGCGGCTGTGGTTCCTGGAGCAGCTCAACCCGGGCACGGCCGTCTACAACCTGCCCTCCGCGTTCCGCCTCCACGGCGCGCTGGACGTGGGCGCGCTGCGCTTCAGCTTCAACAAGCTGCTGGAGCGCCAGTCGTCCCTGCGCACCTTCGTGCGGTGGGACGAGGGCACGCCGGTGCAGCACGTGGCCCCGTCCCTGACGGTGGAGCTGGAGCCGGTGGACCTGGAGCCCGTCCCCGCGCACACACGTGAGGAGGACCTGCTGCGCCGCCTCCAGGCGCTGGCGGACGAGTCCATCCCCATCACCGCCGCGCCGCTGTTCCGGCTGACGCTGTTCCGGCTGGGCGCCAACGAGCACGTCCTCTTCTTCATGCCCCATCACCTCATCTGGGATGGGTGGTCGTTCGACGTGTTCCTGCGCGAGCTGGACGTCATCTACTCCGCGCTCACGAAGGGCCAGGAGCCCAAGCTCCCCACCCTGCCCATCCAGTACGCGGACTTCACCGAGTGGCACCGCAACTGGCTCCAGGGCGAGGAGCTGGAGCGGCAGGCCCGCTACTGGAAGGGGAAGCTCTCCGGGAACCTGCCCGCGCTGGAGCTGCCCACGGACAAGCCGCGCCCCGCGCAGATGAGCCTCAAGGGCGGCACCGAGCCCTTCGTGCTCACCGGCGCGGAGGTGGCCGCCCTCACGAAGCTGGGCCGCGAGTCCAACGCGACGCTGTACATGGTGCTGCTCACGGCGTTCAAGACGCTGCTGCACCGCTACAGCGGCCAGGAAGACCTGGTCGTGGGAACGCCCATCCGGGGCCGCTCGCATCCGGAGGTCGAGGACCTGCTGGGCTTCTTCGTCAACACGCTCGTCCTGCGCACGCAGCTGGCGCCGGAGCAGACGTTCCGGCAGCTGCTGGAGCGCGTGCGCACCACGTGCATGGAGGCCTTCGGCCACCAGGACATGCCCATCGAGCTGCTCATGCAGCAGCTGGGCGTGCAGCGCGACCTGAGCCGCACGCCGCTGTTCCAGACGTTCTTCACCTTCCAGGACGTGCGCAACCGCGGCGCCAGCCTGGGTGACCTCACCTACGGCCAGGTGCACGTGCACGCGCACGCGACGCCGCTGGACCTGAGCTTCTGGGTGAAGGAGACGGCGAACGGCATCGTCGGCGGCATGGACTACAACACCGACCTGTTCGAGCGGGACACCGTCGTCCGCATGCTCGAGCAGATCCGCACGCTGCTGCGCGCCGCGGTATCCGACGCGGAGGTGCCGGTGTCGCGCATGCCGCTGCTGCCCGAGGCGGAGAAGCAGCGCGTGCTGGCGGACTGGAACGCCACCGAGAAGCCGTTCGACCGGACCGCCTTCGTCCACACGCTCGTGGCCGCCCAGGCCCGGGCCACGCCCGACGCGGTGGCCCTGCGCTCCGGCGCCGTGACGCTCACGTACCAGCAGCTGATCCAGCGCGCCCATCAGGTGGCGAACGCGCTCAAGCAGGAGGGCGTCGCGGCCGGAAGCCTCGTCGGCCTCTTCTCCGAGCGCGGTCCGGACATGGTGGTGGGCCTGCTGGGCATCCTCGAAGCGGGTGCTGGCTACGTCCCGCTCGACCCCGGCTTCCCGCCCGAGCGTCTGGCCTTCATGGTCGAGGACGCGAAGCTCTCACTCGTGCTCACCCAGCGCGCGCTCCAGAGCACCCTGCCCTCCACCACGGCGAAGTCCCTCTTCGTCGAGGACACCGCGTCGCAGGCGGACACGGCCCCCGAGGTTGCCGGTGTCACGCCCGAAGCCGTGGCATACGTCATCTACACGTCGGGTTCGACGGGCAAGCCCAAGGGCGTGCGCGTTCCTCACCGGGCGGTGGTGAACTTCCTGAGCACCATGCGGGAGGCTCCGGGCCTCTCGCCCCAGGACGTGCTGCTGGCCGTCACCACGCTCTCCTTCGACATCGCCGTGCTGGAACTGCTGCTGCCGCTCACCACCGGTGCGCAGGTGGTGCTCGCCTCGCGCGACACCGCCTCCGACGGCGCGCGCCTCAAGGCGGCCATCGAGTCCAACGCCGTCACCGTCATGCAGGCCACGCCCTCCACCTGGCGCCTCCTGCTGGAGGCCGGCTGGCAGCCCCGCCCCGGCTTCAAGGCCCTCGTCGGTGGCGAGGCCCTTCCCCGTGAGCTGGCCGAAGCGCTGCTCGCCCGCGTCGGCAGCCTGTGGAACATGTACGGCCCCACGGAGACCACCGTCTGGTCCACCACCTGGCGCGTGCAGCCTCCCCTCTCCTCCATCCGCATCGGCCGGCCCATCGCCAACACCCAGCTCTACCTCCTCGACGCGCACCTGGCCCCCGTGCCGGTGGGCGTCGCGGGTGAGCTGTACATCGGCGGCGATGGCGTCACGCTGGGCTACCTCCACCGGCCAGAGCTGACGCAGGAGCGCTTCCTGCCCAACCCCTTCCGCACCGGCGAGCGCATGTACCGCACGGGCGACCTCGCCCGCTGGCTGGCCGACGGCACCGTCGAGTACCTGGGCCGCAATGACTCGCAGGTGAAGCTGCGTGGCTTCCGCATCGAGCTGGGCGAAGTCGAGGCGGCCCTTGCCTCGCACCCGTCCCTGGCCCAGGCCGTCGCCCTCGTTCGCGAGGACCGTCCTGGTGACCGCCGCCTTGTCGCGTACCTGGTGACGAAGCCGGGACAGGCCTACACGGACACGGAGCTTCGCAAGCACCTGCGCTCGCAGCTGCCGCAGTACATGGTGCCGCAGCACTTCGTGGAGCTGGAGTCGCTGCCGCTCACGCCGAACGGCAAGGTGGACCGCAAGGCCCTGCCGCCTCCGGCGGGCACCACGCGTCCCGTCGAGGATGCCTTCGTCGCGCCGCGCACTCCGACGGAGCAGCACCTGGCGCGCATCTGGCGGGAGGTGCTCGGCATCGCGCAGGTGGGCGTGCACGACAACTTCTTCAACATCGGCGGGCACTCACTCCTGTCCTTCCAGGTGGTGATGCGCGTCCGGAAGGAGCTGAACCAGGAGCTGCACCCGCGCACGCTCCTGCTCAACACGCTGGAGCAGGTGGCCTCGCAGCTCGCGCCCGCGGCGGCGGCTCCGTCGCCCGCTGCCAGGACGCAGCCCGTCACGCCGACAAAGACTGCCGCCCCGGAGACTTCTGTTCCCCTGGCGCAACGCTTGTTCAATAAGCTGAAGGGGAAACTGCCGGGGCGCTCGGACTGAGCGGCCCTTGAGGAGAATGGTCAGACCGTGACGCCCTGTTTCTTCGGCACCTCCGAGCGACAGCTCTTTGGCATCCACCACCCCGCGCAGGGCGCCGAGCGCTCCACCGGGGTGGTGCTCTGCTATCCCGCCGCGCAGGAGTACATGTTGACGCACTGGGCCTTCCGGAAGCTGGCCGGGATGCTCGCGCGCGAGGGCTTCCACGTCTTCCGCTTCGACTACTACGGCACGGGGGACTCGGCCGGCGAGTCCCACGAGGGCCGCGTGGCCACGTGGGTCCAGGACATCCGCAACGCCGTCAACGAACTGCAGGACGTGACGGGCGTGCAGCGCGTGGCGCTCGTGGGCCTGCGGCTGGGCGCGGCGCTCGCGGTACGCGCCGCGATGGAAGGACTGTCCACCGCCGCGCTCGTGCTCTGGGAGCCCCTGGTGGAGGGCGAGGCCTGGCTCCAGGAGCTGGAGCTGCTCCAGGCGCGCCGGGACACCCGCACCCTCTTCCCCCGGCCCGAAAGCCCGCTGGAGGTGCGCGAGGAGCTGCTCGGCTTCCCGTTCCCCCGCGCCCTGCACGACGACATCCTCGCGCTGGACCTGGCCGCGCTGCCCGCGTGGCCCTCGACGCGCACGCACCTGGTGGTCAGCGCGCAGAAGCCCGAGTACCAACGGCTCCAGGAGCACCTGGAGAAGACGGGCCTGCCCTTCCAGCACCACCTGGTGCCCGAGGAGGGCGCGGGCGGTCAGGAGTCCTCGCTCCTGTCCAACCGCATCCTGCAGACCATCACCACGCTCCTGAAGGAGGCCGCGTGATGCGCGAGCGCATCTGTACCTTCGGCCCCGAGCAGAGCCTCGTGGGCATCCTCACGGAACCGGATCCGGCGAAGGTCCTGCCGGAAGCGCCCGTGGTGGTGCTGTCCAACGTGGGCCTCAACCACCACGTGGGCCCGTACCGGGTGTGGGTGGAGCTGGCGCGCCAGTTGGCGGGCCGCGGGTTCACCACGCTGCGCTTTGATTTGTCCGGCCTGGGAGACAGCCGCCCCCGCCGCGAGGGCGGCGCCGACGAGTTCCAGCGCGCCCGCGAGGAGACACGCGCGGCGCTCGACTACCTGGAGCAGAAGAAGGGCCAGAAGCGCTTCGTGCTCATGGGCCTGTGCTCCGGCGTGGACAGCGCGCACGCGGTGACGGTGGCGGATCCGCGAGTGGTGGGCGCGGCCTTCATCGACGGCTACACCTACCGCACGCTGGGCTACCACCTGCGCTTCCACCTGCGCTACCTGAGCCCCCGCCGGTGGACGCGCTTCCTGCGCAAGCGCAAGCTGCCCGCCCAACTGCGCGAGGCCGGCGAGGCCGACGAGGTCTACACGCGCGAGTACCCGGAGCGCTCGCAGCTGACGCAGGACTACAAGCACCTGCTGGAGCGCGGCGTCAGCCTGTGCTTCGTGTTCTCCGGAGGCATGGGGCTGTCCTTCAACCACGAGGGCCAGTTCTACGAGATGCTCTCGCCGCTGAAGCTGGAGGGCCGCGTCACCTACGCCTTCTATCCGCGCGCGGACCACCTCTTCTCCGTGCCGGAGGACCGCGCGGAGCTCCTGCGCAAGCTCACCGCCTGGGCCGTGGGCACGGTGCCGCCGCGAGCACTGGCGGGCTGACGACCGGCTGCCCGCTCAGCAGGCGGGGACGCGGCTGGGGGCCGGGTGTGCGTCAAGCGCTTGTTTCCCACCCGACGGTCGCCACCTTCGAAGCACACACGTTCTTCGAAGGAGCGCCACCCATGAAGCTCCCCCTGATGGCAGCACTGGCAGCACTCGCCTTCTCCGGCCAGGCGTTCGCGCAGAGCCACACCGACCACGAAACGCCGCCCATGCAGGAGCCGTCCACGGACGCGCCCCAGGACAGCGCGGAGCGCTGGGACAAGGCCACGGGCGGCTCGGGGTCCTCGAGCGTCCTGGCCCCGGATGACGACAGCGTCGTGGACCCGGACCGCGTCGATGAAGGCGTGGGCGGCTCCGGCTCCACCGAGCAGGGGAGCAACAGCACCAGCGATCACTCGTCCTCCGCGAAGCCGGGCACCCCGAACGCCGGCACCCCGGGCAACAAGGGGGCGAAGATGGAAGTGACGCCGCCGGCCTGGGACCAGAACAAGCAGATGGGCAGCTCCGTCAGCCCCACCACGGGCACCCCGCCGGTGGAAGGCAGCGCGGGCAACTAGCGTCCGCCCCGCTTCGACAGACACCGCAAATGGCAGACGTGGACGGGCCTCGTGTGAGCGGGGCCCGTCCATACCCATTGTGGGGGACAGACCCCCGGGCCTTCCGACCGCTAAGTCCTTGCATGGACCGGTTGGAAGGAGGCCCGTGGGATGAACCTTACCGCGCACGAACAGGGGCTCGTGCTCGAGCTGACCCGGGCACTCTCCAGTTCACTGGATTTGACCGAGGTCCTGGCCCGAGCCCAGGGAATCCTCCCGCGACTCCTGCCCTGCGACTACGCGGCGCTGTGTGTGTCCAGGCCGGAGCGGCCCGGGGACTACGAGTGGATGGGGCTGGGGGCCCCAGGCATCCTCTTCACGCACTACCCGGAGCTGGCCACGGACCTGGTGTCGCGCAAGGAATTGAAGCGCAATCTCCTGTACCTGCGCTGCCGGGAGATGGGACTGCCCCTGGAGCACGTGCTGGCGGTGCTCCTGGACTTGAGCGAGGGCTGGCACGGCGGCTTCACGCTGTACCGGGAGCACGCCCTGCCCTTCTCCGAACGGGAGCAGGCCCTGCTGGAGGACCTGACGCCCTACCTGGCGAACACGGTGCGCAACTGCCGGATGTTCGGGCACGAAGCGACGCGGGGAGACCTGCTGGACGCCCTCTTCCGCCACCAGGGCGCCGAGTGCGTCGTGATGGATCCACCCGAGCACGAGAAGCTGAGGACCCCAGGGGCGACGGAGCTCTTGCGGCGTTGGTACCCGGAGGAGCTGAAGGCGGATGACTCGCGGCTGCCCCAGGAGCTGCGCGAGCACCTGACGCGTCTCCAGGCCCTGGGAACGAAGCGGGCCCCGGGCATGGACACGTGGACACGCTCCGGGGCGAAGCACGACCTGAAGGTGACGTTCGTGGAGCTGCCGGAGCAGCGCGGTCACCAGCCATGGGTGCTGGTGTTGCAGGAGTGCTCGCGGGCCATCCCCATGCCAGAGCCCTGGCGCCAGAAGCTCTCCAGGCGTGAAGTGGAAGTGGTCCAGGGGGTCCTCAGCAACTGGACGAACGAGCTCATCGCCGAGGACCTGGGCCTGACGCTCAACACGGTGAAGACGCACCTGCGCAACATCTTCCCCAAGCTGGGCATCGAGAGCCGCATGGACCTCCTCTACCAGGCCGCCTGGGGGCAGAAGCCGGGGTGAGGAGGTCCGGGCGCGCGCTCAGGGCTCCCGGAAGAACTTCGGGAACAGGGTGCGCGTGGTGCGTGCGGAGAGGAGCAGCGCGGCCTGCTCCTCCGGGGACGTGAGCGTGCGCAGCTCCGACTCCAGGTCCGCCACGTGGTCACCGTCCGCGGCGCCGTGGCCGCGCAGGAAGAGGACGGCCTTGTGGATGTTGGGGATGCCGCTCTCCGCGATGAGCTGGTCCACGGAGCCGGGGGCCCGGTTCACGGACAGGTACTCCAGCACGTAGGCCGTGCCCAGGAACGCGGTGGGCACGCCCGACTGCGTGGTGAAGCGGTTCCACTCCACGTAGGCGCGCACGGCGGGGCAGATGGGCGCGCGCTCCACACGCTCCTCGGTCCAGCCCAGGGCCTTCAGGTCCTTGAGCAACCACTGCTCATGGCCCTTCTCCTCGCGCGCCTTCTGGAACAGCAGGTCCGCGAGCGCGGCGTTCTTCCCCTCGCGCTTCGTGCGCTCGCCGGACTCGGTGAAGAACCCCTCGCTCCACCGCACGTACTGGTACGTCTGGATGAGGTAGTGGACGTAGTCGTCCTGGCGGATGCGCCCCTCGAAGAGGCGCCGGACGCCCGGCGTCGTGTCCAGCTCCCGCACGAGCATCCGCGCCTCGTGCCGCAGGGAATCCAGCCAGTCCGTCTTCGCCGTCTGCTCATGCCTGGGCTGCTTGCACATACACGTCTCCTGACAGGGGCCCGTGAAGGCCCGGTGGGTGTTGCGTTGAGGGTGAAGGGGGAAGAAAGGAGCGCGCCGGCCTGGGGTCAGGCGGCGTCGGCGTCCAGCGAGTCGAAGAGGTTCAGCGTCCGCTGCGGAATGGCATCCAGCGCGGCGACGAGCGGCACGGTGAAGCGGTTGAAGGCGGGATCGAAGTGCGGCGGCGCGATGAAGCGCGCGCCCATCTTGTCCGCGAACAGCGACACCACGGGCGGCATGCGCAGGGCGTCGAGTCCACCCTCACGGGCCTGGGCGCGCTCCTCCGCGGTGAGCCGGGCGGCCAGGGGCTCCACGGGTGGCGAGGGAAACTCCCGGGTCCGCACGCGGAAGCCGTCGCTCAACCAGCCCCGGCGCGCGGCGGCCAGGAAGTAGAGGTCCGCCTCCTCCTGGCTGTCCGTCTCCATGTTCGCGGCGGCGATCCAGTGCGTGACGCCACGACGGCGGCTCTCGCGGTACAGGCCGGCCTGGAGACGCAGCACGGCGGAGTTCCGGTAGCTCCGGGTGACGCAGTAGCGCGTGGTCTCCGCGAACACGCGGCCCGGCGCGACGAGCTCCGACAGGTCGAGCTTCTTCTCGATGTCCAGGCCCACGACCGTGTCCGCGAAGGCCGCCACCTCCGCGTTGGGCGTCAGCAGCCGGGCGGTGGCCACCGGCTCCTCGCCCGCGTAGACGACGACGTGGGAGGTGGTGCGGAGCGTGTCGAAGCAGTCCGCTTCGCGCGGGGCCCGGGGCCGCTTGGGCCCCAGCATCCGCATCTCCTCGCCAAAAACCCGGTAACGGATGCGGAGCGCGTCATCCAGTTCGCGCTGCGCTGTGGCGACACGGCAACTCAATGAAGACATGGCGGGTCTCGCTTCCACTGTGCTTGCCGGACTTGTGTGTCCGGCCCCGACCTTTCATTCGTCGCTGCTCGGCCGAGTGCGCTCGCGGGTTGTCTTTTTTCGCTGAGGCCGGCCAACCGCCCGCCACCTCCGCCCGCCCCACCCCGTGGCGCATGGCCCGCGTCCCCGGAAGTGGCTCACCTTGGACAGACGATGGAGGAGGACACCATGACCGAGCAGACGCCCGAGGCCCCGGGAGCCCCTTCCGAACGCAAGCTCCACAAGCTCAGCCCCTTCGAGCTGAAGGACGAGCTCCTCCAGGTCGCGGACGAGGCCATGAAGACCCGCGAGGCGGTGATGCTCAACGCGGGCCGGGGCAATCCCAACTGGATTGCCACCACGCCGCGCGAGGCCTTCTTCCTCCTGGGGCAGTTCGCGCTCGCGGAGAGCCGGCGGGCGTGGGACGTCCCCCAGGTGGGGCTCGCAGGCATGCCCCGGTCCCCGGGCATCGCCAGACGCCTGCATGAGTTCCTGGAGGCGAGCGATGACGAGCCCGCCGTGGAGCTGTTGCGCGGCGCGCTGACGTACGGGGAGCACACGCTGGGCTTCAACCCGGACCGGTTCGTCTGGGAGCTCACGGACGCCGTCATTGGAGACAACTATCCGGTGCCGGACCGGATGCTCGCCCACGGTGAGCGCATCGTGCAGGAGTACCTGGCGCAGGAGCTGTTCACGGGACGGCCGCCCTCCGGCCGCTTCGACCTGTTCGCGGTGGAGGGCGGCACCGCCGCGATGACCTACCTCTTCCACTCCCTGAGGGTGAACGGCCTGCTGCGCAAGGGAGACACCATCGCGCTGGGCGCGCCCCTCTTCACGCTCTACCTGGAGATTCCGCGCCTGGAGGAGTTCAGCCTGCGCACGGTGGACATCCTGCAGAGCGCCACCACGAAGGACGGCCGCCACAGCTGGCAGTACCCGGACACGGAGCTGCGCAAGCTGGAGGACCCGCGCGTCAAGGCGTTCTTCGTCGTCAACCCGTCCAACCCGGGTGCGGTGGCGATGCGGAAGGAGTCCGTCCACAAGCTGGTGGAGCTGGTGCGCAAGCGCCGGCCGGACCTGTTGATCATCACCGATGATGTCTACGGCACGTTCGTCAATGGCTTCCGCTCGTTGGCCGCGGACCTGCCGCGCAACACGCTGCTGGTGTACTCGTACTCCAAGCACTTCGGCTGCACGGGCTGGCGGTTGGGCGTGGTGGCGCTCCACGAGGACAACATCCTGGACGAGGCGCTGGCGAAGCAGACCCCGTCGGAGCGTGCGCTGCTGGAGGCGCGGTATGGCGCCATCTCCCTGCACCCGGGGCGGCTGAAGTTCATCGACCGGATGGTGGCGGACAGCCGGGCCGTGGCGCTGAACCACTCGGCGGGCCTGTCACTGCCGCAGCAGCTCCAGATGACGTTGTTCTCGCTGTTCGCGGTGTTGGACAAGGACGGCGTCTACAAGAAGTACTGCCAGCGCATCTGCCAGGACCGGCTCCAGGCCCTGTTCGAAGGCATGGGCATTCCGATGCACGAGGATCCGCTGCGCTCGGCCTACTACCAGACGCTCGATTTGGAAGCCTGGTGCCGCGAGCACATTGGCGAGGACTTCGTCCGCTTCATCGAGGACCACCACGACCCGCTGGAGATCGTCTTCACGCTGGCCCGGCGCTACGGCGTGGTGCTGCTCAACGGCAGCGGCTTCGACGGACCTCCCTGGTCGGCCCGTGTGTCATTGGCGAACCTGGAGGACGACGCGTATCCACGGATTGGCCGGGACCTCATGAATGAGGTGCGCCGCGCCATCGATGCGTGGAAGAAGGCCGGCGGAACGCCCTCTGGCGCGTTGCATTGAACCACGTCACAGCGGGATGAAATGGACCCTGGTCTCCTTGCACGGAGGCCAGGGTCTTTTTCGATCCCCGGGGGATCACGCAAGACCCTGACCCCAAAGGCAGTACCACCTCCGAGGTACAGACACGGATCCTCTACCTCGCCAACCTGTCGGCTCGGAAAAGCGACATGTCGCCGTCGAACTCAACAGGGCTGCAGCGAACGTTCAGGCGAACCGCAGTCCAACCTGAAGCGGGGGCACGCATGCCGGTGAGGAGTGGGGAATGACCAGTCCATCACGACAAGAAGTGGAGCACCTTCACGATCGGATGATGAGCCATGACCCGACGGCGACCCATGACGTCTTCGACACGTTCATGGATCCGCTGATCCGGTCGCTGAGACGCTATCTGGGGTGCTCGCCTGACGACGCCAACGCCTCGGCCGCGGATGCCGTCTTCGCCTATCTCAGGCAACCCGAGCGCTTCGACGCTCGCCAGTCCACTCTCTGGAATTACCTGAGCCAGATCGCCCGGCGCCGGGCCCATGACAGCCACCGGACCAGGACGGCGCGGGAAAAAAGGGAGAAAAACCCGCTGACGATTCTCGAAGTCCACCCGCCAGCTCCGAACAATGGCCTGGAGGGTTTCGTGATTGCGAAGCAGCTGTTGGAGCGGCTGGAGGAACGAATCAAGGAAGCCGGCCTGCCGCAGCGCGACATCGCCGGCATCCGCGTCATCGTCCTCCACCAGGGCCGCGTCCCTGCCGAAGAGATGGCGGACGCCCTGGGGTTGTCCCACCTGCCCCCTGGTGAGCGGCTGCATGAGGTGAGGCGCCACACCGAACGGCTGAAGAGGCTTTTGCGCAGCCTCTACATGGAGGATTCCGATGTCGACTCTTGATTGGCTGACGTACGCGGCGAAGCGCAGCACCACGGAGCACGGCCTGCTGGGCCAGGTGTTCGCGACCTACCAGTCCATCGAGGACTGCACGCCGAACGCGCTCGCGGACGAGCTGGGTTGCGACGAGCAGACGCTCAAGAAGCTGTCCTTGTGCCGCAAGCCGTCCGGAGATGCGTTCGCCGAACAGGTGAAGCTCCTCTGCAGCCGGTTCGGACTGGAGCCGTACGCGCTCGCCAACGTCCTGCGGCAGGTGGAGATCATGGGCGAGGACTCCTCCTACAAGAATGCGGAGGCTGGCCTGCATCGCACCGGCACGCTCCAGCTCGCCGCACTCGACCGGCGCAAGAAGGACGAGCCGGCCTCATGAAACCGGCCTGGCTGAGGGAGGCGGTGGAGGCCAGCGGCCTCCCTCCGCCAGAGGTGTTTCCCCGTGACCTCGCGGCGGACGCTTCCATGCTCCTGCCCGTGAGGCCCGTGGGATTGAAGGACCTGACCTCGGAGAAGGTGCGCCAGTGGCTGGCCCAGCGGGGCCGCACGGTGGAGATCGGCTACCACCGCCGGATGCACGGTTGCATGGTGGCGTGGGAGGGAAAGGGACTCGTGTTCTTCGACCGGGACGACAGCCCGGCCAATCAGCGCTTCACGGTGGCGCATGAGCTGGGCCACTTCTTTCTCGACCATCTCCTGCCGCGCAGGCGGGCACTCGACTTCTTCGGTGACGGCATCCGGGACGTCCTGGACCAGAAGCGCGCTCCCACGCGAGAGGAGTCGCTGACCTCCGTGCTGGAGGGCGTTCCCATTGGCGTGCAGATCCACCTGATGGACCGGGGGCCCACAGGGGACATCGGCAAGGGAGTGGTGGCCCGCGCCGAACAGCGCGCGGACCGGCTGGCCCTGGAATGGCTCGCGCCCTCGAAGCTCGCTCGACAGGTGATGCAGGAAGGCCCCGAGGACACGCACAAGCAACGCTTGGAGCAGCACTTCGGGCTGCCGGATTGGATGGCGGAAACCTACGCGCGCATCCTGCGCCGTGAAGAGGGCCGCTCTCGTTTTTCCATTGTTTCATTTCTCGGTGAGGACGCAGGGTGACCATGGCTGGCCACAGGCGCGTTGACGACGACGATGATGAGGAATTGACCGGCGACGAGGACTTCCGAGGCTCGTTCCGCGAGGACCTGGAGCGCACGCTCAACATGGAGACGTGGGCGGAGGGCCTGGACCTCCAGGTCATCATGGAGCGCTACCGTCAGGAGATTGGCGGCGCCATCCAGAAAGAGGATGAACTCCGGTCCATCATCCGTCAGGAGTTGCTCCCCCGGCTCCAGACACGCCCCGGAGCGCCCGAGGGTGCCGGGCTCTACCAATTGAGCATGGAGCAGCTGGCCGACATCCACTCGGGCCTGCTCTTCGCCGGACAGGTGGAGGCGGTCAACGGCCTCTCGGTGACGCACGAGACGCTGCCCCTGGACATCACCCAGCTGAGCATCGCGGCCATTGGCTATGGAGGGACCGCGGGCACCTTCTCCCAGCGGCTGTTCCGCCGCGAGGTGACGGTCGACGCGCCGGACCCATACCAGGAAGCCCTGTCCTATATCGAGATGCGCCAGAACCGCTCGCATCCGGGACGCAGCGGGCCAGACAGCCTGTCGCGGCTCGCGCGGCGAGGCATCCGCGCCTACGCGGAGCGCGCCATCCTGGTGGAGAAGCTGAAGGCCCCATGGCGCATGGGCCAGGGCAATCCCTTCGCCCGTGAGCTCATCACCGGCTCCGGCTACAAGAGCCTGCTGAAGGTGTCGCTGGGGATGCTCGGACGACTGATGAAGGACCATCCCCGTTTCGTCTTCGTCTCCGCGCGGATGGATGACCGGGGCTTTCTCACCATGGGCCACGCGCTCAGGGCCGGCGAGTTCGTCATCCTCGAGTCACTCGAGCAGGAGGGGAAGGACATCCTGACCGGATGGCAGTACGACCTGGAGGAGTACGGCCTGGCGCGCGACTTCATCAACGCGTACTCGCACAAGGTCGTGAAGGGCCTGTTCCGCGCCTCGGAGAACGCCCCACCCCGCATCTTCTACGCGCACGTCGACCATGCCCACATGGCCGCGTGCGTGGCCATCGCGGACAGCATGCTGCGCCCGGAACAGGGCTACCCCATGCTGCTCGACGTCGCGGAGTCCACGTGCCGTAGCACCTTCGGCATGGATGGCTTCGAGGGCGTGGTCCAGGAGGCCTACGCGCTAGCCGACGCCCACCTTCAATACTTCAACGGTCGCAAGCCACGTCGCTGATGGGGGAACGACAGCATGTCTGACAATGGAAACACCAACGTACCCGGCCGCAATCCCGCGCAGAATGGCGTGGCCCACAACGGCAAGCCCGTGAATGGCCACGTCGCCACGGCGCCCAATGGACAGCGGCCCGCCGCGCCCCCGCAGGGAGCCCGCCCACCGGGCCTCTCGCCCACGAACGTCCAGATGACCGGACCGCGTCCTGCTCCGGCCCC
>NZ_RAWN01000179.1:0-19113 GCF_003668895.1 Corallococcus sp. AB045 | reverse complement strand
TGGCGGTCCTGGCGTGGGAGCTGCGGCGGTATGCGCGCTTGCGGCGGAAGCTGGTGACGCTGCCCGTGCTTCGCCGCGTGGGCCGGGTGCGCGTGGTGCTGGGGGACGCGGCGGACGGCGCGTTCTCCGTGTGGTTCCCCGGTGGCGGCGCGTGGGCGGTGGTTCCCGCTGAAGTGTTGGAGGACTCGGAGGCGCTCCGGCTCACGGTGCGGCATGAGCTGCAACACCACCGGCAGCGGGACACGGTGTTTGCCTATGCGCGGCTGGGGTTCGACAGCGCCTTCTTCTGGAACCCGTTCGCTCGGGCGTTCTCGCGGTGGTTGGCGGAGCGTCAGGAGTTCGCCTGTGACGAGGCGCTCGTCACGGTGAAGCACGTGTCCGCGGAGGCGTATGCGCGGTGCCTGTTGCAGGCGTCGCTGCGTGTCCCTGCCGCCTTTTCTCTTCCCGCCGGTGTCACCGGCATGTCCCACCCCACTGTCAGGAGGATCCACATGCTGTTCCAGTCTCGTCCCCGCAGCTCCGTGCGCACCCTGGGTCTGTCGTTGTCGCTGGCGTTGGTGCTCGCGCCGCTGGCGTTGTGGGCGCAGGGCACGGTGCGGGGGCGCGCGGTGTCGTTGACGGAGGCCCGTGCGCTGGCGGAGGCGGGGCAGAAGGCAGGGGACCTGCCGGTGGTGGTGGATGCCGCCGTGGTCGAACAGCTCAACAAGTTCGTCACCACGCGGAAGGGCCGCGACTTCATGCGCAAGGCGCTGGCGAACCTCCAGGAGCACCGCGAGGCGATGACGGGCACGCTGCGCTCGCGCTCCTTGCCGGAGGGATTGCTCGCGGTGGCGATGGTGGAGTCGGCGGTGAGCAACCTGCCGGAGACGTCTCGCGAGCCGTCGATGGCGCCGGGGCCGAGGGGCGCGGGCGTGTGGATGTTCATTCCGGAGACGGCGCGTCGCTACGGCTTGACGGTGGAGGCGGGACGCGACGAGCGGCTGGACGTGGCGCGGGAGACGGAGGCCGCCGCGGCCCTCTTCCAGGCGCTGCATGAGCGCTACGGTGACTGGCGGCTCGCGCTCGCGGCCTACAACCAGGGCGAGGGCGTGGTGGACCGCGTCCTCTCGGAGACCGGTGTGCGTGACGTGAGCGAGCTGGTGCGCACCGGCAAGCTCAATGGCTACACCGCCACCGTGCAGGCGGGGGTGCTGCTGCTGCGCAACCCGCACCTGCTCGACTGAGCGTTTGTCCACCGCACGGTGGAATGTCCCCGCCGCACCGGGGTTCGGATGCGCGCCACCTTGCTTTCGCGCGAGGATGGCGACGCTCGGTGCCAGGGGTGGAAAACGTCATGAAGATCGTCGCGCTCGTTCGTCCCGCGGGTGAGGTTCCGGAAGCCGCCCAGGTGCTCGCCGCCGCCGCGGGCATGGCCCCGGCGGAGGCCCGCATGCGGCTGGCTCCCGAGCCTCCCGCCCTGATTGCACGCCTGGCTCCCGATGCGGCGGATGCCCTGGTGAAGGCCCTCCGGGACGCGGGGCTCGCGGCGCTCGCCATCGACGAGTCGGAGGTCGCGGAGCGAGTCACGGCTCGCACCGTGACGTTCGGCGCGGCGCAGGCGACGTTCACGCCCCGCTCGGGCGCGCCGCTCACCATGGCCTGGGAGGACGTGACGGTCATCCTCCGGGGCGCGTCGTCCCTGCGCACGCAGAGCGAGCATACGGAGAAGACGACGAAGGTGGCGCTGGGCACGGCCCTCATCACGGGGGGCCTGAAGATGACGAAGACGGCGGAGAAGAGCGTGCGCGGCTCGCAGGAGGAGACGTCGCAGGTCGTCTTCGTCTTCGACCGCGACGGCAGGGGCGCCGTGCTGCCGGAGGTGGGGTTCGACTTCTCATGCCTGGGGCCCGCGATGCAGCCGTCGCGCACCGCGAACATGGTGACCCTGGCGCGCCTGGTGCGTGAGCGCGCCCCGGCCGCGTTCTACGACGAGCGGTTGATGCGGCTGGGGCGCCGGCCCTTGCCCTTCGTGCTGGGCGGAGCCGTGCAGGTGGTTAGCGGCGCCACGTCCCACTCCCGCATCAACACCGCGCAGGGCCTGGACGTGCTCGCGGAGGCCCTGCGACTGGGCGTGGCCCAGGGCGACCTGCCCTGACGGCTCAGGACAGCGGCGTGGAGCCTTCCGGCGGCGGACGGGAGATCCACGCGGCGATGAACACATCCAGCTCGCCGCGCATCACGTCCTTCACGCGGGGCGTCCCCGCGCCCGTGCGTGGATCCTCCACGCGCGCTCCTCGGCCCAGGAAGTAGCGGCGGGCCTCGTCGGTGCTGGCACCCTGGCCGGCGACGACACGCGCGGCGATGCCCTTGAGCTCGTCCAGCTCCCCGGCGCCAATGAGCGTGAGCACGCGGCCCGTGGCCTCGTCCTTCGCGGTGACTTCGTTGCGCACGCGCTGCAGGTACTCGCCCTCGCGGCTCTTCACCGGCCGGCCTTCCAGCACCAGCAGCTCCCGCTCCACTTCTTCCAGAGGCCCGCCCCGGTGCACGCGCACGTACGCGCGCTGGCGCTTCTCGTCCTCCAGGCGGCGGTGCAGCCCCGCCTCTCCCGCGAGGAAGCCGTACGCGCCCGGTCCGGCGATGCGCACCACCACTCGCGCGGGGGCGTCCGCCTCCGCGATGGCGGTGGCCTCGTAGCCCCGGCGCTGCGCCCAGCCCAGGTACATGGTGGCCAGCTCCTGGACCCACACGTCCTGCAGCTCCGACGCGTCGCTGGCGCAGATGTCCACCAGCGCCTCGTTGTCCAACGTCGTGGCCCCGGCGGCCCGCAGCGCCTCCGCCATCTGGACCTCTCGCGCGACCTCCTCCACCTGCTTCGCGGCGGAGCCCAGCTGCACCTCGTTCTTCGCCTCGCGCACCAGCCGGCGCCCGAACTGGCACGCGGCCTCCAGGCGGTCCAGCTCTCCCAGCTGCGCCTCCACCGTGCGGAAGGCGCGGAGGACGTCCGCCGCGCGCAGCGAGTCGTCCCAGAGGTTGGGCGCCTGCGTCTCCGCGAGCAGCGCCGCGCGGCGCTGCTCCAGCTCCGTTCGCCCCGTGGACTCGGCGAGCGCACGGGCACGGCCCACCAGCCGGTCCATCTCGATCAGCAGCGACTTGCGGTCCAGCCGGCGCTTCACCGCCGCGGCCTTCGGCGTGGGCAACAGCAGCTGCGCCGTCACTTCACGGGGAGGTGGCACGGGCTCCGCGACCGCGACCACGCGGCCTCCGGGACGGGCCTCCACACGCACGGGCGTGCCCGGCGGCAGCGGCCTGCGCGCAATCTCCACCGCGAGCGCCGCGGTGAGCGTCTTCTCGATTTCACGCTGCAGGTAGCGCGCACCGAACTGCGGCGAATAGCCGCGCTCCACCAGCCGGTCCACCACCTCCGGTGTCACTTCCACGTCCAGGGCGCGGGCGCGGATGCCCTCGCGCTCCAGCACGCGGCCCACCTCGCGCTGGGCGATCTTGCGGATGTCCACGCGAGACAGCGGACGGAAGTGGCAGATGGCGTCGAAGCGGTTGAGGAACTCCGGGCGGAAGGCCTCCGCGATGCGGCGGTCCACCTCCGACACCTGCTCCTCGGCGCGCTTGTGCGCGGCGAAGCCCAGGCCCGCCTCGCGGTACACCTCCGAGCCCACGTTGGACGTGGCCACGATGAGCGTGTTGTTGCACGACACCGCTTCGCCCGCGCCGTTGACGAAGGTGCCCTCGTCGAAGAGCTGGAGGAAGCGGTCGTGCACGCTGCGCGCGGCCTTCTCGAACTCGTCCAGCAGCAGCACGGTGAACACCTTGCCGTCGAGCAGCGCGGACAGCTCTCCACGCCGCGTCTCCAGCGCGGGCGCCCACGACGCGCCGAAGGGGACGCTCTCGTCGCCGTCGTTGGGGTAGTCCGCCATGTTCAGGCGCACCAGCCTGTCGGCGGAGCCGAAGAGGTACTCCGCCAGCAGCTTCGCCAGCTGCGTCTTGCCCACGCCCGTGGGCCCGGCGAAGAGGAACACGCCCAGCGGGCGGCGCGGGTCGTTGAGCCCCGCCTTGAGCAGCGCCACCGAGCGCAGCACCGCGGCCACCGCGTCCGTCTGGCCGAGCAGCCGCTCCCCGAAGAAGCGCTCCGTCTCCTCCAGGTCCAGCGGCATCGCGTCGTCCACGACGAAGCGGGGCAGGCGCGTGGCGGCGCAGAAGCGGGTGAGCACGTCCTCCGGCCCCACGTGGTCGCGCGCCACGCCCGCGGCCTCCGCCGCCGTCTCCTTGAGCAGCTCGATGGCCTTGCGCGGCATGTGCTGCGCCAGGAGGAACTTCGCGGACAGGCGCAGCGCCAGGTCGCACGCGGCCGGGTCGATGGGCAGCCGCAGCTCGCGCTCCAGCTCCTCCGCCACGCGGCCGACAATCCACCGCGCCTTCTCCAGCGGCGGCTCGTTCAGGGGCAACAGGTGGAGCCGCTCGGCCAGGGCCTCATCGGCGCGCAGCAGCTCCTGCACGCGCTTGGGCTCGGTTTCGAAGATGAAGCGCAGGCCGCCGGTGCGCAGCGCGCGCACGGCCACCGGCGCCAGGGGCCCGCCCAGGGCCACCGGCAGGTCGCGGATGTAGACGATGGGGCAGGGGTGGCGGCCCAGGTGGGTGAGCAGCTCCTCGAAGGACTCGGCCGCCTGGCGCTGGGTGCTGCGCGCCAGGATGTTCGCGACGGACACCTCCACGAGCCGCGCCTGGGCCAGGTCGCCGTCCACGCGTCCTTCCGCGATGCGGCGGGCCACCTCCTGCACAAGCGCGCTCTTGCCCACGCCGGGCTCGCCCGCCAGCAGCGGGTGCTTGCCTCCGCGCGCCAGGAGCCCCAGCACCTCCGTCACGGAGGTGTCCACGCCGTGGGCGGCCGGCAGCTTGCCCTCGCGCGCCATCGCGGTGAGGTCGCGGTCGATGAGCCGCTCGTGGTCTTCGTTCTTCCTCGTCGCCATGGTGTGGTCCGGAACGCCCCCTCGACGTGCGGCACTCTAACCGTTGCGGCGCGGAAGCGAAGTCCCGGCCCATCCGCATGGGCCGGGACCCTACGCTTCCAGCTCCGTGTGCCAGTAGGCCACGTCCCTCAGGAACTTGCGCCAGGACAGGGGCAGGCCCTTCTCCACGAGGAACGACACGACCAGTGCGTCCGGCAGCCGCTTCGGCTTCGCGGGTACGGTGCGCAGCGTCATGCGCGCCTGCGCCGGGGTGCGGTTGCCCTTCTTCTGGTTGCAGGGCACGCAGGCGATGACGATGTTGTCCCAGCTCGTGCGGCCACCCTGCGCGCGCGGCAGCACGTGGTCGTACGTGGCCTCCGGACGGGTCACCTTGCGGCCGCAGTACTGGCAGCGGCACTGGTCGCGCTGGTAGACGTTCTCGCGGCTGAAGCGCACGCCGCGCGGGCCCTTCCACAGGGCGCGCACGAAGCGGATGACGGACGGCATGCGCAGCTCCACCGTCACCGAGCGGATGACGCGGTCCTCGTACTCCTCGACGACCTCCACCTTGCCCTGGACGAGCAGCATGACGGCGCGTTGCCACGGGATGCGTGCGACAGGTTCATAGGACTGGCTCAACACCAGCGTTTCCATGACACGGGGCCTTTCGGGCAGGACAGGCCGCCAGGGAGTCGAACCCTGCTCGTCCGGATTTGGAGTTCGGACTGCACCCGGTGCGCGGCCTATGGGTGGGAATCGGAAGGTGAACGGGAGCCGGACGTGAAGAAGGCCGGGTCCCCTTGTCGGGAGCCCGGCCTCCAGGGACATGCCGCGTCAGGGACGGGGCGTGACGCCTTCAGGAGCCGGGCGAGGCGAGGCGAAAGGACGCGAAGTCCCGCCAGCGGCACGTGGAAGGAGCGGTCACCGGGCTGGGACGCGAGGCCGCGTCGATGCCGTGACCGGAAGGATTCAGGTGCTTGAGGTTCATCGGGGACTGCTTCGTCGCCTGGCGCATCGGGACCGCTCCTTTCGCTCCCAGCGACGGCGGCGGAAATTCAGTCCTGACAGGCAAGCAGCGCGGACGTTAGGACTCTGAGCATGAAAGCCATCCGCTACCACCAGCAGGGAGGGCCGGAGGTCCTCCGTTGGGAGGACGCACCGGAGCCCGTGCCCGGGCCGGGCCAGGTCCTCGTGCGAGTCCATGCCGCGGGCGTGAACTTCGCGGACACCGAGCGCCGCCGGGGGCTGTACGACGCCCAGGCGCCCCTGCCGCGCATCCTGGGCAGCGAGGCCGCGGGCGTGGTGCGAGCGGTGGGGCCCGGTGTAGACCCATCCTGGGTGGGCCGCCGCGTGGTCGCCCTGACGAAGGAGGCCTACGCGGAGGCCGCGCTCGCGCCGGTGGAGGAGCTGCTGGTGCTGCCACCGGAGGTGTCCTTCGAGGAGGCCGCCGCGCTGCTGGTGCAGGGGCTGACGGCGTACCACGTGGTGCACACCGTGGGGCGCGTGGAGGCGGGGCAGACAGTCCTCATCCATGCGGCGGCCGGCGGCGTGGGGCTGCTCGCGGTGCAGCTGGCGAAGGCGGCGGGAGCGCGGGTCATCGGCACGGTGTCGGGCGAGGCGAAGGCGAAGCTCGCGCGGGACGTGGGCGCGGACGCCGTCATCCGCTACGACCAGGAGGACGTCGCCGCGAGCGTGCGTGAGCTGACGCAGGGGCGCGGCGTGGAGCGCGTGCTGGACTCCGTGGGCGCGAGCACCTGGCAGGCCAGCCTGGACGCGCTGGCGCCCTTCGGGCACCTGGTGAGCTACGGCAACGCCAGCGGCCATCCGCCGCACGTGGAGGTGGAGTCGCTCTACGCGAAGTCGATCACCGTGGGCGCCTACTGGCTGCGCACGCCCACGCCTCCAGAGGTGCAGCGCAAGGCGCGTGAGGCGCTGCTGGCGGAGGTCGTGGCGAAGCGCCTGCGCATCGTGGTGGGCCTGGCGCTGCCACTGTCCCGCGCGGAGGAGGCCCACCGCCAGTTGGAGGGACGGAACACGGTGGGCAAGGTCGTTCTGCTGGGCGAGGACTGAAATCCTTCAGTGCGTCGTAGGCGCGCCCACCACCGGCGGTGACGAAGCGGCGCCGCGCCCGATGCGCAGCACCACCAGCGCCGCCGCGAGGCAGATGACGCCCGCGACGACCCAGGCGGGCGTGTACGTCTCCAGCGACGTGCGGATGACGCCCGCGCCCAGCGCTCCCAGGCCCGCGCCCACCTGGTGCGCGGCCACCACCCAGCCGAAGGCGATGGGCCCGTCCTCCGCGCCCACCGTCTGCGTCGTCAGGCGCACCGTCGGCGGCACCGTGGCGATCCAATCCAGGCCGTAGAACACCGCGAACAGCGGCAGGCCAAAGACGGACATCTCGAAAGCGCTCGGCAGGTAGAGCAGCGCCAGCCCTTGCAGGCCGTAGTACCAGAACAGCAGCCAGCGGTTGTCGAAGCGGTCCGACATCCAGCCGCTCGCCGTCGTGCCCACCAGGTCGAAGATGCCCATCAGCGCGAGCAACCCCGCCGCGCGCACCTCCGGGATGCCGTGGTCCATGCACGCCGGAATCAGGTGCGTGCCCACCAGTCCGTTCGTCGTCGCGCCGCAGATGAAGAAGCTCCCCGCGAGCAGCCAGAAGTCCCGCTTGCGCGAGGCCCGCCCCAGCGCCCCCAGCGCGTTGGCCAGGGGATTCACGCTGGATGGCTTCACCTCTTCGTCCTCCGGCGCGGCCCCGTAGGGCTTCAGCCCCACGTCCGACGGCCGGTCGCGCACGAGCCATGCGACCAGCGGAATCACGCACGCCACCACGCCCGCCACGGTGAAGGACACGACGCGCCAGCCGTGGTGCTCCACCAGCATCGCGAGCAGCGGCAGGAACACCAGCTGCCCCGTGGCGGTGCTCGCGGTCAGCACGCCCATCACCAGCCCGCGCCGCGCGACGAACCAGCGCTGCACCACCGTGGCGCCCAGCACCATCGCCGTCGTGCCCGTGCCCAGCCCCACCAGCACGCCCCAGAAGAGGAGCAGCTGCCACGGTGCGTGGATGAAGTCCGTCAGCGCCACACCCACCGCGATGATGCAGAGTGACACGAGCGTCGTGCGCCGGATGCCGAACTTCTGCATCAGCGCCGCGGCGAACGGCCCCACCAGCCCGTAGAGCACCAGGTTCACCGACACGGCCGAGGAGACGAGGGCCCGGCTCCAGCCGAACTCCCGCTCCAGCGGGACGATGAAGACGCTCGGGGTCGCCCGCACGCCCGCAGCGCACAGGAGCACCACGAAGATGGCCGCGGCCATCACCCACGCATAATGAAGCCGGTGTGCCCTCATGACGGTGTCGCCTTCAAGCGGGCACGCCCGGGCCCACGTATAGTTCCCGGCAGCGATGTCCCAAGACGATCTCCAGCGCACCCTCTGCAACTGCCTGGCGCTGCGGCAGGCCAGCCGCCATGTTCACGCAGTTCTATGATCAGGTGCTCGCGCCCAGCGGCCTCCGGACGACGCAGTACTCCATCCTCCACCGCGTCCAGACCCAGGGCCCGCTGACCGTGAACGCGCTGGCGGATCAGCTCGTCATGGACCCCTCCACGCTCACCCACAACCTGCGGCCCCTCTTGATGGACGGCATCGTGGTGCTGGAGGTGGGCCGCACCGACCGGCGCCAGCGAGCCATCGCCATCATTCCGGAAGGGTAGGGCGTCTACCGCAAGGCCCGGCCTCTCTGGCTGCGCGCCCAGGCGGACTTCGAGCGCGTCGTGGGCGACACCCAGGCCTCCGCCCTGCGGGACCTGCTGGCCACTGTCTCGCGAACCCCGCTGGGCGAAGCCGCCGCGGCGACGAGAGGCCCTCCTGCTTCCAGGGCTCCCTCCCGTCGCCGCAGTTGAACGCCGCCGTCCTCAGGGTTTGGGGGCCGTGGCGGTGGCGGGCTTCAGGTAGCGGTCGAAGAACTCCAGGACGCGCCGGTCCACCTCCGCCTCGTTCTTCTTCTTCTTGAAGCCGTGGCCCTCGTCGGGGAGCAGCAGGTACTCCACGGGCACGCCGTTCTTCTTCACCGCCGCCACGATGTCGTCCGACTCCGCCTGGGGGACGCGCGGGTCGTTGGCGCCCTGGACCACGAACAGCGGCTTCTGGATGCGGTCGGCGTGGAAGAAGGGGGAGATCTCCTTGAGCATCGCCTCCTGCGTCTCCGGGTTGCCCATCTCCTGGAACATGGCCTGACGGAAGGCGCCCCACTCGGGCGGCATGCTCTTCAGCGTGCGCAGCCAGTTGGACGGGCCGAAGACGTCCACGCCCACGTCGAAGGCGTCCGGGTGGAAGGCGAGCGCCGCCAGCACCATGTAGCCACCGTAGCTGGCGCCGAGGATGCCCACGCGCGAGCCGTCCACGTACGGCAGGCTCGCCAGGTACTTGCGCGCCTCCACGCAGTCGCGCAGCGGATCCTTGCCGTGCTTCTGGTCATCCGCCTTCAGGAACGTCTTGCCGTAGCCGGCGCTGCCCCGGTTGTTGATGCCCAGCACCACATAGCCGCGGTTCACCAGGTACTGGACGAAGTTGTTGTAGCCCCGGCTCGTCTGGCCGCCGGGGCCGCCGTGCACGTAGACGATGGCGGGGGCCTTGTGCTCCGCCGTCGCCTGGTGCGGCTTGAAGAGCAGGTTGGGGATCTCCATCCCGTCGAAGGACTTGAAGCGCACCACCTGCGCGTCCACCAGGTTCTCCGGGTCGAGCTCGCGGCTCATCGTGTCCGTCACGCGCCGGGTCTTCTTCGTGGCCAGGTCCAGGACATAGAGGTTCGCGGAGGTGCGGTCCGTCTCCAGTTGGACCGCCAGCTGCTTCTCGTCACGGGAGAAGACGACGTCGGAGATCATCCCGGCGGGGAGCTGCGTCAGCGGAACCTGGGTGCCGGCCTTCACGTCGTGCAGGCGCACCTCGACACCGGCGTCCACGTTGATGATGGAGACGCGGAACGCCCCCGAGCGCGAGAAGTGGGTGCCGAAGATGTCCCAGTCCGCCTTCTCCACGTCCTCCCACTTGCCGGCCTCCTTCGCCGGGCGCACCACCCGGGTGAACTCCGAGCCGTCGTCCGTGATGACGTACAGCTCCCCGGTGACGGGGTGGATGTCCCCCACGCGGTAGCTGGCCGCGCCCGTGTGGGGCGTGAGGTTCTTCAGCGTCTTCGTCGCGACGTCGTAGCGCCACACGTTGCGGTCCGACGTGGTGACCGCCTCCTCCAGCGCCACCCAGCTCTCGTCCGGGGCCACGGCGGCGACGCCGAACCCCTTGTCGTTCTGGACCAGGAGCGTGCGCGCGTACGTCTTCGCGTCATGGCGGTACACGTCCATGGCGCCCGGGTCGCGCTCGTTGGTGGTGATGTAGAACGCGCTGTCGTCGTGGCTGAAGCCCAGGAAGTGGGCCACGCCCTGCTTCATGGGAGTGAGGTCCTTCTCCTTGCCGTCCGGCGTGCGCACGTAGACGTGCGACTGCTCGTTGCCCTCCTGGTCGCGCTCGAAGAGGAAGCGGCTGTCGCGCGGAAAGGTCCCGACCACCCGGATGCTGTCCGTCTTCGAGCGCGTCAGCGCGGTGGGCCTGCCCCCACCCACCGGCACGCTGTGCACGTTGAAGATGCCGGACGCGTTCGACGAGAAGAGCAGTTGCTTGCCATCCGAGGTGAAGACCGGGGCCATCACCTCCGTGGACCCCATGAACTGCTCCACCGAGTACTGCTTCGACGGCCGGGCCGCCGGCGCGCCCGCGGCCGCCTTCACCGCCGAAGCGGGCTTCGTGGCGGGCGGGGTGGCGGGTGGTGCGGCCCCCAGCAGCGGCAGGAGCAACGTCGAGGCAAGGACACGGGACAGGGACTTCCACGCGGGCATGCGGCCTCCGGGAACGGCGGACCGGGGCACTCTGGGCCTGGCCCCGCCGGGTTCAACAGGGGAGGGCGACAAACCTGACATAAGGCTGTCACGGGCAGGGGCGACATTGGGTTCGTTCCCACAACGCGGCACCGGAGCTTTCGCCATGACCCAGAACGACCCTCAGAAGACCCCTGCCCTGCGCGGCCTGCACACCTACGCGGGCGGCTGCCTGTGTGGCGCCGTGCGTTACGAGGCCACCGTGGACCTGTCGGACGTGACCCGCTGCAACTGCACCATCTGCATGAAGTACGGCTACGGCGGCGGCGCGGGGATGAAGCCGGACGCCTTCCGGCTCCTCAAGGGCCAGGACGCCATCAAGAAGTACGGGCGCGACGGCAGCCCCAACACGCGCAGCTTCTGCGGCCGCTGCGGCGTCGTGTGCTTCGGCGACGGCGACGTCCCGGAGCTGGGCGGGAAGTTCGTCTCCATCTACGTCAACACGCTGGATGACGTGGACCCGTCGCTGCTCGACTTCAAGTACTGGGACGGCCGGCACGACAACTGGATGGCCGGGGCTCGCTCCACGCCGTGGCCCTTCCAGGCCGCCGCCTGAGGACGCCCGGAGGGGCAGGGGCCTTTACGCGCCCCTGCCCGTCACCGCCCATGACTACACATTCCCCGCGGCGGCCCGGCCCGCGGCGCGGCCGGAGAAGATGCAGCCGCCCAGGAACGTGCCTTCCAGGGCGCGGTAGCCGTGGACGCCACCGCCTCCGAAGCCGGCCACCTCACCTGCCGCATAGAGCCCTGGGATGGTCTTCCCCTGGGCGTTGAAGACGCGGCCCTGGAGGTCCGTCTCGAAGCCGCCCAGCGTCTTGCGCGTGAGGATGTTCAGCTTCACGCCGATGAGCGGCCCCGCCTGGGGGTCCAGGATGCGGTGCGGCTTCGCGGTGCGCACCAGCTTGTCACCCCGGTAGTTGCGCGCCTGGCGGATGGCGGCCAGCTGCAGGTCCTTGCTGAAGGGGTTGTCCATCTGGAGGTCGCGGGCCTTCACCTCCCGCTCCACCGTGGCGAAGTCCAGCAGGGGGGCTTCCGTCTTCGCGTTCATCCCGGCGACCAGGTCGCGCAGGTTGTCGGAGATGACGAAGTCCTCGCCCTTCTCCTTGAAGGACTCCACCGGGCCCATGGCCTTCTTGCCCACGGCGCGGTTGAGCACGCCCAGCCAGTCCTTGCCCGTGAGGTCCGGGTTCTGCTCCGAGCCGGAGAGCGCGAACTCCTTCTTGATGATCCACTGGTTGAGGATGAACCAGGTGTGCTCGTGGCCCGTCTTGAGGATGTGCTCCAGCGTGCCCAGCGTGTCGAAGCCGGGGAACAGCGGCGGCGGCAGGCGCTTGCCGGTGGCGTCCAGCCACAGCGAGCTGGGGCCCGGTAGGATGCGGATGCCGTGCCGGGGCCAGATGGGGTTCCAGTTCCGCAGGCCCTCCGTGTAGTGCCACATGCGGTCGCGGTTGATGAGGCGTCCGCCCGCGGCCTCCGTGATGGCGATCATCCGGCCGTCCACGTGGTCGGGCACGCCTTGAATCATGAACTTCGGCGCGGGGCCCATGCGCTGGGGCCACGCCTTGCGCACCAACTCATGGTTGCCGCCAATGCCGCCGGACGTGACGATGACCGCGCTCGCGCGCAGCTCGAAGTCACCCACCGTCACGCGCGAGCTGCTGGCGCCTCGGGGGACGTCCGTGGGCTCCAGCAACATGCCGCGCACGCCCACCACGGCGCCGTTCTGCGTGAGCAGCTCGTCCACGCGGTGGCGGAAGTGGAAGGTGAGGGTGCCCTTGGCCTCCGCTGCCTTGGCGCGGCGGACGAAGGGCTCCAGCACGCCGGGGCCGGTGCCCCAGGTGACGTGGAAGCGGGGGACGGAGTTGCCGTGGCCCACGGCGCCGTAGCCGCCTCGCTCCGCCCAGCCCACCACGGGGAACCAGCTCATGCCCTGTTGGACGAGCCAGGGGCGCATCTCGCCCGCGGCGAAGTTGACGAAGGCCTCCGCCCACTGGCGCGGCCAGTGGTCCTCCTCGCGGTCGAAGGCGGCGGTGCCCATCCAGTCCTCCAGCGCGAGCGCGTGGGAGTCCTTGATGCCCATGCGCCGCTGCTCGGGCGAGTCCACGAGGAACAGGCCGCCGAACGACCAGAACGCCTGGCCGCCCAGGTTCTGCGGTCCCTCCTGGTCCACCACGGCGACGCGCTTGCCCGCATCCGCGAGCTCGGTCGCGGCGACGAGTCCCGCGAGCCCTCCGCCCACGACAATGACATCCACTTCCTGTCCCATGCGTGCCTCCCGGTAGCACCTGGCGCGCGGATGATAGCGGTTCGCGCGAATTGCGCGTGGCCCTTCACATGCGCAACTCAGAAGGGGAGGTGAATCAGCCATGTCACGCAAGACAATGGATTGCCGGGAGGCCCCCAGCGAGTCCAACTGCTCGCTGACCATCACCGGCGAGGAGGACGAGGTGCTGCGGGCCGCGGTGGAACACGCGGTGTCCGTCCATGGGGAGAAGGACAGCCCCGAGCTGCGGGAGATGATCCGCGGCTCGCTCAAGGACGAGGCGCCCATGGGTGTCCCCATGCGGAGCCCCGAGCCCGCGCGGCCGGGCATGCAGTGAAGCGTCCTCCGAAGCGCCGGGGGGCTGGCCTGGAGGCGGACCGGGCGCCACGGCGCTCCGGAGGGTAGAGTTCCGCGCATGGACTCAGGAGTGAAGGGCAACACGGGACCGCTGGGCCATGACGCCGCCGCCTACGCGCAGCGTCAGGAAGGGCTATCCCCGGAGCCGCTGCGGGACGCGGCCTGGAGCGTGGCGGGGCAGCGGGCCTTCGGCGTGGTGCTCGACGTGGGCTCGGGCGGTGGCGGGTGGATCCGCCGGCTGCAGCGGAACCCGGCCGTCGAGCGCATCCTCAGCACGGATATCCACGACGCGGGCGCCAGCCGCCTGCAGGGCGTGGAGTTCCAGCTGCGGGACGTGTCCCGGGACGCGCTGCCGTGGGGCGACGCGTCGGTGGACTGGGTGTTCGCCATCGAAGTGCTGGAGCACCTGGCCAACCCGCGCCACTTCGTGAAGGAGGCCTTCCGCGTGCTCAAGCCCGGAGGCCACCTCTTCTTCACCACGCCCAACAACGACAGCCTGACGGCGCGGCTGTCCTTCCTGGTCCGGGGCTACTTCCCCGCGTTCTGCGAGCAGGACTACCGGGACTCCGGACACATCACGCCCATTACGGAACTGGACGCGCGGCGCATGGCCGTGGAGGCGGGGTTCCAGTCCATCGACTTCGACTACCCGCTGCCCGGGCGGATTCCCCGCAGCAGCGTGTACTGGCAGCGGTTCCTGCCGGGGCTGCGCGGCCGGTGGTGGAGCGACGGGCTGTTCGCGCTGCTCACCCGGCCGCGCTGAAAAAGGCCCACACTGGGACTGGTCGCCTGTTCAGTCTCCATGGTAGCCCTGCCGCGAACCAGCGAGGAGCGCGGATGCAGCAGCGTTGCGTGTGGGTGGGAGCGGATCCGCTGTACCAGACCTACCACGACGAGGAGTGGGGCGTGCCGGTGCGCGACAGCCGCGCGCTCTGGGAGATGTTGATGCTGGAGGGCTTCCAGGCGGGGCTCGCGTGGATCGTCATCCTGCGCAAGCGCGAGGCCTTCCGGAAGGCGTTCAAGGGCTTCGACCCGAAGGTGGTGGCGCGCTTCACGGAGAAGGACGTCACGCGCCTGATGGCGGACGAGGGCATCGTCCGGGCACGCGCGAAGATTGAAGCGACCATCGGCAACGCGCGCGCCTGGTTGAAGATGCAGGAGGCGGGCGAGGACTTCTCCTCGTTCGTCTGGGGCATGGCGGGCGGGAAGCCCATCCGCAATGTGTGGAAGGGCCGGGGCGACGTGCCGGCGAAGACGGAGCTGTCGGAGGCGTACTCCAAGGCCTTCAAGCAGCGCGGCTTCAAGTTCGTGGGGCCGGTCATCGTCTACGCGTGGATGCAGGCCACGGGCATCGTGGATGACCACACGGTGGACTGTTTCCGGCACGGCGTGCGGCACCGGTGAAGTGAACCGACGAAACACCCAGGAGATACGGAATGCGGATCAGCGTGACGAGCGTGATGGTGGATGACCAGTCCAAGGCCCTGAAGTTCTACACGGAGGTCCTGGGCTTCGTGCTGAAGGTGGACATCCCGATGGGAGGGGAGCACCGGTGGCTGACCGTCGTCGCGCCGGACGCGCCGGAGGGCACGCAGATCCTGCTGGAGCCCATGGGCTTCGCGCCCGCGCGTGTGTTCCAGAAGGCGCTGTTCGACGCGGGCATCCCGTTGACGTCGTTCGGCGTCGACGACTGTCAGGCGGAATATGAACGCATGGTGAAACTCGGCGTGGTGTTCCGCAGCAAGCCCACCGTCATGGGCCCCGTCACGGTCGCTGTCTTCGAGGACACCTGCGGCAACCTCATCCAGATGGCGCAGGTGTAACGAGCCGTGTATCGGCCGTTCGTCGTATGTCACCCCGAGTCAGCCAGGGTTTACGCTGTGTCCTGGGTTTTCATGCTGACGGAGGGGGGATGTCATGACGATGCGGATTCAATCCAGGGTACCGCCGCAGGAGCCTCGCAAGGGGCTCGCGGCGGGAACGGCACGAGGCAATACGACGCAGGGGACGCCGGCGCATGCGCCGGAGGTGGCGGCTCGCCGGGCGGGCTTCTCCGAGCAGAGCGCGTTCGTCTCCAAGCAGCCGGACGTGACGTCCACGCTCAAGCGCGAGTTCGGGGCGCTCGCGTCGGACAAGCAGAAGTTCCACGAGACGATGCGGACGGTCTACGGCGAGGGCTACGACGCCGCCAAGGCCGAGCAGTTCCGGCAGCAGGCCCTGAAGGGCGACTTCGGCTGGCTGCCGCCGGTGCGCACGGTGTCCGCGGAGACGCTGAACGGGGCCAACGGCGCCTACGACGCGGAATCCGGCACGGTGCTCATCAATGAGTCGCTGGATCCGTCGCTGGCGGCCTCCACCTACGTGGAGGAGGCGGGCCACCACCTGGACACGAAGCTCAACACCGAGGACACCCAGGGCGACGAGGGCGAGCTGTTCCGCCGCCTCCTGTCCGGGGAGAAGCTGTCCTCGAAGCAGGTGGCGGACATCCGCGCGGAGAACGACAAGGGCACCATCGTCGTGGACGGCAAGGCGAAGGAGGTCGAGTTCTGGAACCCCTTCAAGGCCATTGGTGACGCGGCCAAGGCCGTGGGTGGCGCGGTCACCACCGCGGCCAAGGCCGTGGGCAGCGCGGTCACCACCGCGGCCAAGGCCGTGGGCGGCGCGGTCACCACGGCGGCGAACTGGGTGGGCAACGCGGCGAAGACCGTCTGGAGCGGCGTGAAGACCGTGGCCAACCGCGCGGGCGACGGCCTGCGCAGCCTGTTCACCGGGGCCATCAGCACCGTGGTGGGCGCGTTCCGCAACGTCGGAGAGGGGGTGGGCACCTTCTTCGGCGGCATCGGCAAGTTGTTCCAGGGCAAGTTCGGTGAAGGCTTCAAGCAGATGGGGCTGGGCCTGCTGAAGACCGTCGTGCAGACGCCGGTGGATGCCTTCCTGATGATGGGCGGACGGGCCCTGAGCGCCATCCAGACGCTGATTGGCGTGGAGCCGCCCGGGCGCAAGCTGTCGGACAGTGAGATCGCCACGCTGCGCAGCGTCTACGGGGACTCCATCGACTACTCGCAGATGCGCATCAAGGAGGGCAGCTCCGGCCTCTTCAGCACCACCGGGCGCGCGTTCACCCACGGCAACACCATCTACATCCCGCCGGACAACCTGCCCCTGACGCCGGACCTGCTGGTGCACGAGTCGGCGCACGTCTGGCAGCACCAGAACGGCGGCACGGACTACATGAGCGAAGCCCTGGTGGCCCAGCACATCGGAGACGGCTACGACTTCGAGAAGGGCCTGGACGCGGGCAAGGCCTGGAACGAGCTCAACCCCGAGCAGCAGGCGGAGTTCCTCCAGCAGGCCCAACTCGCGGGCTACTTCGCCAACCCCGCCGCCGGCTTCCACTTCAACGGCAAGGACTACACGGCGCAGATTGAAGCGGCCATCGCCCAGGTGCGGGCCGGAAAGGGAGCGCCGTAGGCCATGCGGTCGCCGCGCCTCGCCAACCTGGGGTGGGCCTGGGTCCTGCTCCTGCTGCTCACCGCGTGTCGTCCGGTCCTCCAGGTATCCCTGGTGGCGAGCGCGCGGCATCTGCCCGCTCCGCGCTTCACCGTGGAGGATCCGGAGCACGTGGATCGCCCCCGCTACACCACCGTCCAGGTGCTGGACCGGGCGGGGGAGATGTACTGGCAGCTGCGGGCGGAGCCGTACGGCGACCTGGCCAGCGTGGCCTCGCTGACGTACGGCGAGGCGCCCCCCGGCTTCACCGTGCTGGACGGGCCCCGGGCGCTCCAACCCGGGGGCCGCTACGCCCTGTACGTGGTGGGCAAGAACCGGGGCACGCTCCACTTCGACGTGGACATGGAGGGGCACGCCACGGAGGTCTCCCCCTAGCGTGAAGCCCCGGGCTCCCGGGGTGTTGCGCTAGCGTGGAGCCATGTCTTCGGAGCGCAGCAAGGGCCGTGTCCGCACGGTGGAGGAAGGGTTGGGGCGGCTCTCCTCGCGTGATGCGGGTTCACGCGAGGAGGCGGTGTCGGCGTTGGAGGAGCTGCTGGTGTCCGGGACGCCGGAGTCGCGGGAGCAGACCGCGCGGGCGTTGTTGGAGGAACTGGGCCGGCCCGGAACAGCGGTCGCGGAGCCGCTGCTGTTCGTGTTGCAGCGCGACTGGTGGCCCCCTCAGGCGGGCCTCACCGGCCTCGCCGTCCAGAGCGTGCTGGCGGTGCTGGCGCGGATGGACGCGGAGTCGCCGGCGCTGGAGAACGCGGCGACCGTGCTCACCATGGTGTGCCGGGTGGATCCGCCCCAGCTCACCGCGCTGGATGGGATGTTCCAGCACCCGAGCGTCGCGGTCCGCAGCGCCATGGCGCGCATCGTGGGACGGCTGGGCACCGCCGGGGCGTCCGGGCTGCCCAGGCTGCTGGAGCTGCTGGAGGACGAGGAGCCCGTGGCCCTCTCCGCCCTGGAGTCCCTGGCCGCGCTCGCCCATCTGGCGCCGACGCTCACCGCGCCCCGGTTGCTGGAGCAGGTGCGCACGTCGGATGGCGCGCGCCTCTACCTGGCGCTGGTCTCGCTGCGGGGCCTGCTGGAAGAGCTGTACCTGGAAGATGAGCCCGCACCCTCGTTGCCGGACCAGGAGTCCGTGCTGCTGCGCACGCTGACCGCGCCCGAAGCGCCCATCCGGCAGGAAGGGGCGACCCTGTTGGGATTCAGCGGCCCCTTGTCGCCCGCCGCCGTCGCGGCCCTGCGCGAGCACCTGCGGGACGAGAGTCCCCATGTGGCGGCCCGCTCCGCCGTGGCGCTGGTGCGCTCCGGAGCCCCGGCGGCGGAGGCCCTCTTCCTGCTGAAGGGACAGCTGGGCCCGGCCGCGTCGCGCGAGCTCCAGGAGGCCGCGGTGGCCGCGCTGATGGATGCGGGCCCGGACCAACTGGGCCGGGCCAGGGGGATGCTGGAGACGGTGGCTCGCGACGCGGCGGGGCTGACGCGCGAGGCCCTCTTCGAGCTGCTGGGACAGCTTCCCTGACGGCGGGACCCGCCGCGTCCCCCTCCACCCCCTGTCTTGACGGGGTCGCACTTCGCGGCCCAGGATTGGGAGTGCAGCACCGTGGGAATAATCCCATGAGGGGGAAACATGGCTGGCTTCTTCGACGAAGAGGACGAGGCTCCGCAGTCCAACACCGCGCGGGTGGAAGAGGTGCGGCTCCGTCCGCGCGGGCCCACCCCGCCCCAGGAGGAGTTTCCGCATCCGGGCCGGAAGCCTGGAGCGGGGTTCTTCTCCGACGCTCCCGAGCCGCTCCGGCGTCCCGGAGGCCAGGCGGATTTGCAGATGCCGGCCGTCATGCCGGATGACGAGGGGGGCTTCTTCGGGAGCAACCGCTCCCAGACGGAAGACCCCTTCAGCATGCCCTCCTCGGGGGAGGAGCCGGCGGAGGACCCGGTCATGGCCGGCATCGAGGCCGCGGGGAATGGCCGTTCCGCGAGCCAGCAGCAGCGGGACAAGACCTACGACGCCATCGGCAAGGTCGCGGGGGCCGTGGGCCTGGTCTCCGGCGTGGCGGACCTCGTGTATCCGGGCAGCGGCCCGGTCTTGAGGGGCGTGGGGAAGGCCATTGGCGGGGGTGCCGTGGTGGGA
>NZ_RAWN01000178.1:0-19632 GCF_003668895.1 Corallococcus sp. AB045 | reverse complement strand
CTCCCAAGCCTGTCCGAGTGCTGACGGGTCGACCTGCCCCGCCTTGCCCCGGAAGGCCCTGCCCAGCGCCTTACGCTTGAGCGCTGCCGTCAGACAACCGGCACCGCACAGGTACGCCCCCCGCCCTGGCAGCCTCCGCCGCCTGTCCGCCACCACGCCGCCCTGGGGACCTACCACGAACCGGGTGAGTTCCGCCTGTGCCTTGCGAGAACCGCACCCGACGCAGGTCCTGACCGGACCTGACACCGTGATTTCCGTGGGATGTGTCCCGGGCCGTTTGGTTTCGCGGCGCATCCGCCTAACCCCCTGTCGTTACGGTGCCTTGGCCGCTTCCACGCCCTCCGACCCGCCTGCCGATGCCAGCGCACCCCGCTCCGCGTTCAGCTCCGCGCGCAGCTTGGCTTCCTCCACCAGGTAATTCTCCGCCGCGCTCTTCAGCTGGCGGGCCTTCTTGATGCCGACGCCCGGCACGTCGCCCAGGCGGGTGAGATCCTTCTCGTTCGCGATGTCCTCCACCGTGCGGTAGCCGGCGAGGATGAGCTGCTCGATGGTCTTCTCACCAACGCCGCGCACGCGCGCCATACGCTCCGGCTGCGACAGCTCGTCCGGGTGGCGGCGGGCCTCGGCCAGGCGGGCCTGCTCGCGCTCGTAGTCCATGCGCGACAGCTCCTGCTGGTCCTCCACCATGCGCTTCTTGGCTTCCTCCTGCATGGCGGCGATGCGGGTGGGGTCGATGCCGGGAATCTGCGCCAGCATCTCCGCATTGGCATCCGCGACGTCGCGCGCCTGACGGAAGCCATGCGCGTAGAGCGTCTCCACCAGCATCTCGTTGACGCCCGGCAGGGCACCGAGCGAGCGGCTGGCGAACTCGCGCATCTCCCGCACGCGGCTCTCGCTGTTGATGTCCAGCTTCCAGCCGGTCAGCTGGGCGGCCAGGCGCACGTTCTGCCCGCGCCGGCCGATGGCCAGCGACAGCTGGTCGTCCGGGACGATGAGCTCCATGGCGTGGTTGGCCTCGTCGATGATGACGCGGCTGACCTCCGCCGGGGCCAGCGCGGAGCACACGAAGCGGGCCGGGTCTTCATCGTAAGGGACGATGTCGATCTTCTCCCCGCGCAGCTCCTGCACCACCGCCTGCACGCGGCTGCCCTTCATGCCCACGCACGCGCCCACCGGGTCCACGTCCGAGTCGCGGCTGGACACGGCGATCTTCGCGCGGCCACCGGGCTCGCGGGCCGCCGCCTCGATGACGACGATGCCTTCGGCGATTTCCGGCACCTCCATCTCGAAGAGCTTGGTGAGCAGGTTCACGGACGCGCGCGACAGAACGATCTGGGGGCCCTTGGACTCGCGGAGCACGTCCAGCACGTACGCCTGGACCCGGTCGCCCGGGCGGTAGGTCTCACGCGGGACCTGCTCGCGGACAGGCAGCACGGCCTCCGCGCGGCCCAGGTCCACCACGATGTTGCCGCGCTCGAACCGGCGGGCGATACCCGTGACGATCTCGTTCTTGCGGTCCTTGTACTCGTTGAAGACGTTCTCGCGCTCGGCGTCGCGGGTGCGCTGCAGGATGACCTGCTTGGCCGTCTGCGCGGCGATGCGGCCGAAGCCGCGGCGGAAGGTCTTCAGCCGGAGGATGTCGCCGTACTGGTCGTCCTGGGCCTTGGCCTCGGCGGCGTCCTCGTCACGGTAGAAGATCTGGAAGACGAGCTCGTCGCCGGGCTCCACTTCCATGCCCTTCTTGTGGGCCTCTTCCATGGTGATCTGGTTCACCGCCTGGACGGGGTCGGTGATTTCCGCGACCACGGTGATGGCCTGGAAGAGCTCCACGACGCCCTTCTCCGGGTCGTACTTGGCCTCCAGGTTGCGGTCCTGGCCAAAGTGCTTCTTGGCCGCGGTGTTCATCGCGTCCTCGAGGGTGGCAATGAGCACGGCCCGTTCGATGCCCTTGTCCTTGGCGACCTGATCCAGGACGAGGTTGAGATTGACTGCCGGGTTGGCGGGCGTGGGCATGGCTATGTCTTCTCCGAAAATGGGTCCACGGGCGGCCCTGGCGCGAACAGGGTCCCCTGTATGTCGACGTCTAGAACTCGAACTCCAGATGGGCCTTGGCGATGTCCTTGAAGGGGATGATGAAGGCACCGCCCCCTTCCACGTCCACGGAGATGGCGTCGGCCGCCACTCCGATGAGCGTGCCGCTGAAGTTCTTCCGCGGCGGGTCACCCAGCGGGCCAAAGGTCTTCACCTTGACCTTCTGCCCCTTCACCCGTTCGAAGTGCGCCGGCTTCTTCAAGGGCCGGTTCACACCCGGGCTGGACACCTCCAGGCTGTATTCCTGGGGGATGAAGTCCTCCACGTCGAGCACCGGATCCACCGCGCGCGACACCTGGGAGCACTCGTCCAGTCCCACCCGGCCACCGGGCTTGTCGATGAACAGCCGCAACACCCAGCCCTCGCGCTCGCGGACGTACTCCACGTCCAGGAGCTCCAGGCCTTCGTTCGCCACGATGGGGTCCAGCAGCGCCGCTGCCTTCTCCTCCACCGTCTGTTTGATGTTCTTCGACTCCATGGCCAGGAAACAGGTCTCCAAAAACGCGAAAAGCGGGCACGGCGGCCCACTTTTCGAATGTGATGCGTCGAAAAATGTCGGGGCGTCCCGTAACACACGCCCCCTCGGGGTGTAAAGGAAGGACACACCCCGAGGCGCCGGCTCAAACGCCCCCCGGGATTGAAGGATTCCCAGGGGTTCCGAGTGACGCCGTGGCGTTATAACGCCCCCATGCACCTCATCGCCGCCGCACAGATGGTGTCCACCGCGGACAAGGCCCACAACCTGGATGTGGCCACGCGACTCGTACGCCAGGCTGCCTCCCTGGGTGCCCACCTGGTGGGTCTGCCGGAGAACTTCTCCTGGATGGGCCCGGAGCCCGAGCGCCCCTCCGCCGCGGAAGGCCTGGACGGCCCCACCCTGAGCCGGATGGCGGAGCTCGCCCGGGGGACGAAGACGACGCTGCTGGCCGGCTCCATCCTGGAGGAGGGAGCGCCCGGCGGCCGGCTCTACAACACCAGCGTCCTGTTCGGCCCGGACGGCGCCCGGCTGGCCGTCTACCGGAAGATGCACCTGTTCGACGTGGATGTGGGAGACGGTGCCACCTACCAGGAGTCCGCGGCGGTGGCGCCGGGGACGGAGGTGGTGGCGGCGGACACGGTGGTGGGCCGGCTGGGCATGAGCGTCTGTTACGACCTGCGCTTCCCGGAGCTGTACCGGCGGCTGTCGAAGGACGGGGCGACGCTGCTCGCGGTGCCGGCGGCCTTCACGATGATGACGGGCAAGGACCACTGGGAGGTGCTGCTGCGCGCCCGGGCCATTGAAAACCAGGCGTACGTGCTGGCACCGGCCCAGGGCGGGCGGCACTCCGCGCAGCGGCTGACGTACGGCCACGCCATGGTGGTGGACCCGTGGGGGCTGGTGACGGCGCGGGCCTCCGAGGGCGAGGGACTGGCGCTGGCGCCGGTGGATCCGGAGCTCCAGGCACGCATCCGGCGGAATTTGCCGTGCCTGGCGCACAGGCGACTGGACTAGGCGGGCGAGAGTGAACGGGAGGGGGTGGGAGGCCCCTCCGGCGCGGCGTTTCCGGGTAGAGTGGTTTTCAGGAAGACCCCTCTGGTGAATGGACGACGCTGGCCTCCCCTGCTTTTCGCGGTCGCACTCATGGCCCTTCCTCCCGGCTGTACCGCCGATGAGAAGCCTCGTGGGCCCACCGAGGCGCCCCTGCCTCCGCCTGTTCCCCGCGCGCACCTGCGGGGGCTGACGGGGGACGTGCAGATCAAACGCGCGGTGGCGGACGAATGGAGCTCCGCGCGCGACGAGCTGCCCCTCTACGAAAACGACAAGGTCCGCACCGAGGCCGGGGCCAGCGCCCAGGTGGTGTTCGCCAATGGCAGCACGCTGCACCTGGGGGGCGATTCCCTGGTGGGCATCGCGGAGAGCAAGTTGCGAACGGACGTCACCGTCCTGCGGGGACGGGTGGACGCCACCCTGGAGAAGCCGGCCACCCAGTCGCTGTCCGTCACCACCCCATCCGCCACGGTTCGTGCGGGCAGGAAGATTGAATTCCAATGAAGGCCGCCCTCTGGCTCAGCGCGTGGATGGGGCTGTCCGTGGTGCCGTCAACCGCACCGACCGCCGTGGGGCGAGAGCCTCCGGACGGCACGGCCCTTCCCGGAGGCGGCGCCCCGGCGGCCCCTCGCAAGGCACCCGTTACGGAGCCGCAGACGGTGCTCAAGGCGCTGGAGATGTCGCGCGCGGCGGTGAAGGCCGCGCCGAACGATGCGCGCCGCCGTGAGGCCGAGTCCCGCCTGAAGGACGCGGAGTCGCACTTCCAGGCCGCTCGGTACGCGGACGCGCTGCACAAGGCGGACGAGGCCTGGGCGCTGCTCAACCCGCCCCAGCCGTCCAACTTCACGGTGGAGGTGGACCACGACGGCGGCACCACCACCGTCACCCACCGGCAGGGGCCTCCCGTCACCGTGGAGGCGCAGCACGCCACCCGCGTGCTGGCGAAGGGCGAGTCCGTGCGGGTGCAACAGGGCACCGTGCTGCCGGAGCCGCCCGGCGCGCCGCAGCTGGCGCAGCCCGCGGACAAGGCCCGCTTCGCGCTGAAGGCCACGCCCGCCGGACTCCTGGGGCCGGTGACGCTGGCGTGGACTTCCGTCGCGGGCGCCACGCGCTACGAGGTGGAGGTCGTCGCGGAAGGCGTGGAGGGGGGAGCGGCGCCGGCGCCGGTGCGCACGGTGCAGGCCGCGCGGCAATGGACGTTGCCGGCGCTGCCCGCGGGCCGTTATCGCTGGACGGTGACGGCGGTGAGTCCGGAGCAGGGGCGGTCCCTGCCCTCCCAGACACGGCGCTTCGAGCTGGCCGCGGAATCGCTCGAACTCAACGTCAAGGTGAAGGACGGGTGGCAGAAGTAGCCGCCTGACCCGAGCGAGGAGCCACCGCCGTGCGACTTTTCAAAGCCATCCTCCTCCTGATGCTGGTGGTCAGCATCATCCCCACGTTGATGGTGGGCTGGTTGTCGGTGTCCCATACGCGCGAGCTGCTCATCCGCGACGCGCAGGAGCTGGCGCAGGAGCGCGTGAAGCAGCTGCGGCTCAAGGCGGAGAGCTTCCTGGAGGACCCCACGGAGCGCGTGGTGGGGCTGTCCAGCGTGCCGGGCGGCTTCTTCACGCTGCCGGGCGACACACAGCGGCTGCACATCGCGGCGGTGCTCAACCAGCGCCCGGAATTGCTGGCGCTCACCGTGTTCGGCGCGGACCGGCAGCGGCTGCCGGGCCTGCAGGCCTTCGCGGTGCACGACATGTCGCCCAGCGGGGTGGCGGAGCACGAGGACCGCGCGCGGGCCCTGCTGGACGAGGGGCTCACCGGGGTTCGCTACTCGGACGTGGTGGCGTCCCACGGCGGAGGCGGCGGCGGGCCGGTGGTGACGCTGGCCTTCCCCGTGGGCGATCCGGTGCAGGGCTACATGGCCGCGGACATCACGCTCGCGGGCCTGAGGCAGATGCTGGCCCAGGAGCGCGTGGGCAGCACGGGGTTCGCGTACCTGGCGGACCGGCACGGCCGCCTGATTACGGGCGGCGGCGACCTGGGCGCGGTGGGTGACGACGTGTCGAAGCGGCTGCCGCTGGCGCACCTGCTCAAGCAGCGCGAGGGCACGCCCGACACGGAGCTGTTCCACGTGGGCAACTTCGGCGAGGGGCGCGACGCGGTGGTGTCCGCGTACTCGGTGCTGCCGGAGGCGGGCTGGGCCATCGTGTCCGAGCAGCCGGTGGAACATGCGTACCGCCAGGTGGAGACCATGGAGCGGCGCATCCTCCTGGGCCTGGGTGGCGCCATCCTGGTGGCGCTGGTGCTGGCGGCCATCTTCTCCCGCAACCTCACGCAGCCCCTGAAGACCTTCATCGCGACGTCGCTGGAGCTGGCGCGCGGCAAGTTCGGCGTGGAGGTGCACCTGAAGCAGAAGAACGAGCTGGGGGAATTGGCCCAGACGTTCAACTACATGAGCAAGCAGCTCATGGCGTACGACATGGAGACGCGCGGCCTCTACGAGAGCCTGGAGAAGGGCTACCTGGAGACCATCGTCGCGCTGGCCAACTCCATTGACTCCAAGGACGCGTACACGCGCGGCCACAGCCAGCGGGTGGGCGACGTGGCGGTGGAGATTGGCAAGGAGCTGAAGCTCACCGAGCGCGAGCTGAGGCAGCTGCAGTACGGCGGCATCCTCCACGACATCGGGAAGATTGGCATCCCGGAGAACATCCTCTGCAAGCAGTCCCGGCTCACCGACCAGGAGATGTCCCTGATGCGCGAGCACCCCGCCATCGGTGACGCCATCATCGGGCCGGTGACGTTCCTGGGCTCGGTGCGCGCGTGCGTGCGCCACCACCACGAGCGCTGGGACGGCACGGGCTATCCGGACAAGCTCAAGGGCGAGGCCATTCCGATGCTCGCGCGCATCGTGGCGTGCGCGGACACCTTCGATGCGTGCACCTCCACGCGCCCCTACCAGAAGGCCATGCCGCTGGAGAAGGCGATGGAGATCCTGGACAACCTGAGCGGCGCGCAGCTGGACCCCAAGGTGGTGCTGGCGCTGCGCGCGGTGCTGGCCCAGCGGGGCGTGCGGCTGGAAGGCCACCGGCAGCCCGTCAAGCTGGCTTCCTGAAGCCCCGTTCCCCGGGTCCTTTCGCTTTCGCGGCAGGCCCCCCACTCCGCCGGAAGGATGGTAGGGAGGGGCTGCTGCTCAAGCATTGGAAGGTGGACCGGTGAGCAATTTCTGGGATCGCATCAAGCCCGCGCCCAAGCCCGTCAGCGCGACGGATGCGAAGCTGTCCGCGGACGGCGAGTCGCTGACGCTGACGTGGGACGACGGCGTGACGACGACCGCCACCGCGCAGGTGCTGCGCCAGCAGTGCCCGTGCGCCGCGTGCGTGGACGAGTGGACGGCGAAGCGCACGCTGGACCCCTCGCAGGTGCCCGCGAGCCTGCGCGTGCTGCAGATGCAGCCGGTGGGCAACTACGCGCTCGCGTTCGTCTTCAGCGACCAGCACACCACGGGCATCTACCCGTGGAAGCACCTGCGCGACATCACCCAGTCGCAGGGGTGAAGCGCCCCACCGCGTCTTTCCGGAGGTCCCCGTGACGTCGCGCTATCGGCTGCTGCAACCGCTGGCCACGGGAGGCATGGCGGAGCTGTTCCTGGGAGTGGCGAAGGGCGCGGAGGGCTTCGAGCGCACCGTGGCCATCAAGCGCGTGCTGCCGCACCTGGCGCGCGAGCCGGACATCTCCCGGATGTTCGTCTCCGAGGCGCGGCTGGCCATGCTGCTGCAGCACCAGAACATCGTCACCGTGCACGACGTGGGGGAGAGCGCGGAAGGGCTCTTCCTGGTGATGGAGCTGGTGGACGGCTGGGACCTGGGCGCGTTGATACGAGCGGTGACGCGCCAGGGGCTGCGGATTCCTCCGCACCTGGCGGTGTTCATCGCGAGCCAGGCCCAGGCGGGATTGCAGCACGCGTACCGCCGCCAGCACGACGGCCAGCCGGTGGTGACGGCGCACCGGGACGTGTCCCCGTCCAACCTGCTGGTGTCGCGCGAAGGCGAGGTGAAGGTCACGGACTTCGGCATCGCGCGGCTGGCGGGCCTGTCGCGCACGGAGCCGGGGGCGTTCAAGGGCAAGGTGCCCTACGCGGCGCCGGAGGTGCTCCGGGGCGAGCCGGCCACGGCGCTGAGCGACCAGTTCTCGCTGGGCACCATCCTGGCGGAGCTGCTCGCGGGGCAGCACCCGTTCGGGTCGGCGGCGGCGGATCCGATGGCGGTGGCGTACTCCATCCTCAACCGCGCGCCCTCGTCACTGCCGGACGTGCCGGCGTCGCTGGCCACGCTGGTGCTGCGCATGCTGTCGCGCGACCCGGCGGCCCGCTTCCCGGAGCCGGAGGACGTGTCGGAGGCGTTGGCGCGGTGGCTCGCGCAGACGGGGGAGCCCGCGTCGTCGCATGCGCTGGCGACCTTCCTGCGCGGCGTCCGGCTGCCCCTGTCCGTGGGAGAGGTGGCCCGGACCGCGCTCGCGGAGGCCCCGGCTTCGACGTCGGCGTCGTTCGTGATGTCCGTCGCGCCGCACGAGGGCATGGACACGGGGCACATCCCGTCCGCGTCTGGCGCCCGAGCGGCCACGATGGCCTATGGCGGTGGCGCCGCGGCTTCGCCAGCGTGGAAGGCGCCTCCGGCGTCCGTCCCCGTGGCGGCGGAGGAAGAGGAGCCGTGGAGCCCACCGGCCGGAGGCGTCTCGTTGTCCGCGTCCGGCGCCGTGGTCCACACCTGTGCCCTGTGCGGCACGGCGCTGGAGTCCCCGGACTCGCCCTGTGAGTCCTGCACGCGCGGACCCTCCACGAGTCGGAGCGATGCGAGCGCGGCTCCTGCGATGTCCCCCGACGCGTCAGCGCAGGGACGCGCCCCTGCTGCCCCCGCGCGGCCCGGCGCCGAGCCCATGGCCCCCCGAGGCGCAGGGCCCGCCGCTTCGCGGCCTCAGGCGAACGCGCCCGCCATGGTGACGTCCTCGCCCGCTCGGGCTCCGGCAGATGGGCCCGCGTCTGTGGCCTCCGCATCCGCTCGGGCTCCGGCAAGTGGGCATGCTGGGGCACCTGCTTCTCGACCGCGGGCGAATGCGGCGGCCCCTGACTCGCGAGCCCGGACGCAGGCGCCCTCCCCCGCCGCCCCGGCGGATGCGCCCGCGCTGGCCACTCAGTCCCTCTCGGACGTGGACGATGCGGCGCGGATGAACCGGCCCAGCATCCGTCAGGCGTCGCAGGGTGACCTTGAGTTGGAGGAACGCGCGCCCCGGGCGGAGAGCTCGCCTTTGGAGTTCGACCCCGTGACGCCTTCCCGCCCCCGCAGGCGATGGGGACCGGCGGTGGCGCTGCTCGGCATCGCGGCGGTGCTCGCGGGGGGGGCGCTGTTCGCGTGGCCCCTCGTCGAGACCCAGGTGCTGCGCGCGCTCGGACTCCCGGCGGCGGTCCTGTCCATCCGCAGCGAGCCCTCCGGCGCCACCGTCCTGGTGGACGGCGTGGAGGTGGGCGTGACGCCGCTGGTGATGGACAACGTCTACCCCGCCCGCTCCGTCCCCGTGCAGCTCAAGCTCAAGGGCTACCGCGTCTGGACGGGGTCGTTCATGGGCGGCAAGAAGTCGGACGTGCAGGCGGAGCTCAAGCGCTGACGCGCCGCCTTACGCCCGTCCTACTTCACCAACCGCAAATGGCCACGGCGCGGCGGCTGCGGCTCGTCCGGGGGGCCTCCCTCGGGCGGCGGCGGCGCCACCTCCGGACGCGACTCCGGCTCGTCGGAGTGCTCGGCCTGCACCTCGCGCAGGAAGGCACGGGGCCTCTCCGCGGCCACGGGCACCGGCGCGGGCTGCGGCGGACGCGCGACGGAGGTCGACGCCACGGGGGGCTGCTGGAGCAGCTCCGGCGGCATCTCCTCCGGGTACATCCAGAACTCCTTCGTCACGTGGCTGGCGATGGCGAACAGCGCCGACCAGGGCACCGCCACCGTGAAGCGCGAGCCAGAGAAGCTCAGCGTGGTGCGCACGCCCCACTCGCCCACCGTGAGGTCGGGGGGCTCGAAACGGTAGGAGAGGTTGAGGCGCAGGTGCGCTTCGCCTCGGAGGCTGGCGGGGACGAGCACACCGGGGCGGCGCGCGTCCAGGTGGATCATCACCATGCCCTGGTCGAGCGCGGCCAGCAGCCGCTCCTTCTTGTCGGAAACCTTCTTGTCCATTCCAGCGTGTCCGGCAGGGGAATTGCGGGAGCGCCCTCAACGACGGCGCACTTCCCGGTCCATCTCCCGCTTCGTCTCCCGTTCCTTGATGTCGTGTCGGCGGTCTTCGTGCGTCTTGCCGCGGCACAGGCCCAGCTCCACCTTGGCCCGCCCCTTCCTGAAGTACAGCACGAGCGGGATGATGGAGTAACCGCGCTCGCGCACCTTCGCCGTCCACCGGTCTATCTCCGCCCGGTGCATCAGCAGCTTCCGGCCCCGGGTGGGAAGATGGTCGAAGACGCTGGCCGCCTTGTAGGAGCCGATGTGGGCGTTGAGCAGGAACAGCTCCGTGCCCTTCTGGAGCGCGTAGGCGTCCGAGAGGTTGGCCGTTCCTTCACGCAACGACTTCACCTCGCTCCCCGTGAGCTCCAGCCCGGCCTCTATCTTCTCATCCACCGTGTAGTCGAAGCGCGCACGCCGATTCTCGGCAATGAGCTTCACCCCCGGCTCCGCACCCACACCCTTCGACTTTCCAGCGGCCATAACGTGTCCCGAGTCTCCTAACCGGCCAGGGGCATGTTGTCGATGAGCCGCGTGGCGCCCGAGAAGGCCGCCACCAGCATTCGCGCCGTCTGTCCGGGCGCCACCGTGTCCAGGGGTGAAAGCGTCCCGGCGTCCCGAACCTCCACGTAGTCCTCGCGCAGGTCCGCCGCCTGCAATTCACGGCGGGCGGCCTCCACCAGCGCCCGAGTGTCCCGGGTGCCGGAGGCGAGCAGGGCCTGGGCTGCCCGGATGCCCTTCGACAGGGCCAGCGCCCGCTGGCGTTCTTCCGCGGACAGATAGGCGTTTCGGCTGCTCATGGCCAGCCCGTCCGCTTCCCGCACCGTGGGCATGCCCACGATTTCCGCGCCCAGGTGCAGGTCGCGGTTGAGCGTCTTGATGACCTGGAGCTGCTGGTAGTCCTTCTCCCCGAAGAGCGCCACGGCCGGCCGGAACAGCGCCAACAGCTGCGTGACGATGGTGGCGACGCCCCGGAAGTGGCCGGGACGCCGCTCGCCGCACAGCCCCTGGCTGACCTCCGTGACGTCCACGTAGGTCTGGTAGCCCGGGGGGTACATCGCCGCGGGCTCGGGCGCGAACACGGCCGTGACGCCCGCGCTCGCGCACTTCGCCAGGTCCCCCTCGAAGTCGCGCGGGTAGCGCGCCAGGTCCTCGCGGGGACCGAACTGCGTGGGGTTCACGAAGATGGAGGCAGCCACCACGTCCGCGCGCCGGCCGCCCTCCCTCATGAGCGAGACATGGCCCTCATGGAGGAAGCCCATGGTGGGCACGAGCGCCAGCGTCTTGCCCTCCTTCTGGAGGGACGCGACCCAGGCCTTCACTTCCGGAACGGTGCGCAGGACGTGGGGGGCCATGGCTAGACGGGAGCCCCGTAGATGCCGCCGACCTTCTCCGCGGGCTCGCCAGCGCCTTCCGCGTCTGGAACGACCGGCGTGGGCGTCACCAGCCGGATGCCCTTGGTGGCCTTGAAGCTGTGCTCTTCATCCGGGAAGGTGCCCGCGCGCACTTCGGAGAAGTACGTGTTCGCGGCCTCCGTGATGTTCCCGTGCAGGTTGGCGAAGCGCTTCACGAACTTCGGCTTGAAGTCCGGGTTCATGCCCAGCAGGTCGTAACAGACCAGCACCTGGCCATCACAGTGCTTGCCCGCGCCGATGCCGATGGTCGGAATCTTGAGGCTCTGGGTGATGGTGCGCGCCAGCTCCAGCGGCACGCCCTCCAGCACCAGCGCATAGGCGCCGGCGGCCTCCAGCGCGAGCGCGTCGTCCAGCATGCGGCGCGCGGCGTCCTCGTCGCGGCCCTGCACCACGTAGCCGCCCATCTTGTGCACCGACTGCGGGGTTAGCCCCAGGTGGCCCATGACGGGGATGCTGGCGCGGACGATGGCGCGCACGGTGTCGGCGAACTCGGCGCCGCCCTCCAGCTTCACGCTGCCCACGTTGCCTTCGGACACGAGCCGCCCGGCGTTGCGCACCGCCTCCTGCGGCGACACCTGGTAGCTCATGAACGGCAGGTCGCCCACCACGTGCGCCCGCTTGGCGCCGCGGCTCACCGCCGCCGAGTGGTAGACCATCTGGTCCATGGTGACGGGCAGCGTGGACTCCTGGCCCTGGACGACCATGCCCAGCGAGTCACCGACCAGGAGCACGTCCGCGCCGCCCTCGTCGAGGATGCGCGCGAACGTCGCGTCGTACGCGGTGACCATGCAGATCTTCTGACCGGACTGCTTCAGGCGCTTCAGCGTGTGGATGGTGACCTTGTCCTTCACGGTTCACCTCCTGTGGCAAGACGGGTGGGACAGCCGCGTGGAGCTTCAGGCCCCTCGCCGTCCCCAGGGGGATCGCCGGAGGCCGGGGTTCCACGGGGATGCACTCTAACGCCCCCGGAGCCGCGTGGGGGTTTAACCCACGCCAGGCAGCCAGGCGGGCGGCGGCCGTCAGCCCCGGCGGGACCTGGGGGTGTAGTGCTGCACGCCGGACTTCACGCTCGCGATGACGTTCATCAGGTCCTCGCGGTCCGCCTCGTTGTGCACGAAGTCGATGTCCGACGTGTTCACCACCAGGAGCGGCGTGTCCTGGTAGTGCGCGAAGAAGTCGTTGTACGCGTGCGTGAGCGACTCCAGGTAGCCCGCGTCGAACTTGCGCTCGAACTCACGGCCGCGCTTCTTGATGCGATGCAGCAGCACGTCCAGCTGGGCCTGGAGGTAGATGACCAGGTCGGGCTGCGGGACGCGGGGCCCCAGCGCCTCGAAGACGCGGTCGTAGAGGGCCAGCTCGTCCGAAGCCAGCGTGAGGTTGGCGAAGATGCGGTCCTTCGCGAACAGGTAGTCGCTCACGGTGACGGCGCGGAACAGGTCCTGCTGGAAGAGCTCCTGCTGCTGGCGGAAGCGCGAGAGCAGGAAGAACACCTGCGTCTGGAACGCGAACTTCTGCCGGTCCGCATAGAAGCTGGAGAGGAAGGGATTCTCCTCCACCACCTCAAGAATGCGGCGGCTGCCCAGTCGCTCCGTGAGGAGGTTGGTGAGGCTCGTCTTGCCCACGCCGATGGGGCCTTCGACGACGATGTAGCGGTGGTCCATCGGCCCGAGGCCTCCGCCCCCGGAAAGCCACGCATGAGACACATGCGCGCGCGGGGGGCGGATAACACAACCATGCCCCCGTGCATCCGGCAATTTTCGCCGGGCCACCCGACCCTTGCGCCCTCCGGGGTCATCCCCTACGGTGCCCGCGAACACGCAACAGCGGGAGCGACGGGCCACAGATGCGCGGCAGGCAGCGGGTGAAGACGGTGGTGGACCTGGTGGAAACGACGGAAGCGGCGCCCGCCGCCCGTGCGGCCACGGCCCCTCCCGCACCTCCGGTGGAGGTGGATCCACTCTATGGCGTGGCCCTGCTGAAGACGGCCTTCGAGCTGAAGCGCCGGCCGGAGGGCTCCGTGGACGAGGTCCTCAGCGGCGTGCTCGCGCGCCTGCGCATCGACGAGGACGAGTTCCGCGCGTTCCTCTCCCAGCAGGGTGGGCTCCTGGCCGCGCTGGGCCAGAAGCGCTGACGCACCCCTACTCGTCCCCTACTCCTCCGAGGTGTCCGCTTCCGGCGCGTCCGGAGGCGGCGGCGCCATGGCGGTGACGGGGCCCAGGGCGCGCTCGATGGCGGCGAACTCCTCCGGGGAGAGCGTCTCCGCGCGGCGGCCCGGGTCGATGCCCGCCGTCTGGAGCGCGGCGAGCATCACCTCCGGCGGCGCCAGGCCCTTGTCGGACTTGAGCGAGTTGATCAGCGTCTTGCGGCGCTGCGCGAAGCCGGCCTTCACCAGCCGCGTGAAGCGGGCCTCGTCCACCAGCGGCGCGCGGGGCTTCTTGAGCCGCGTGAGGCGCAGCACGGCGGAGTCCACCTTCGGGGGCGGATGGAAGCGCCACGCCTCCAGCGTGAGCACCTGCTCCACGTCGAAGTGCAGGCCGAGCAGCACCGTGAGCAGCCCGTAGTCGCGGTTGCCGGGCTCCGCGGCCAGGCGAACCACGACCTCCTTCTGGAGCGTGAAGACGGCGCGCGAGATGCGGGCACGCTGCGCGAGCACCTGGAAGAGGATGGGGCTGGTGAGGTGGTACGGCAGGTTGCCCACGAGCGCGATGTCGTCCGCCCCGGCCACCTGGGCGAAGTCCACCGTGGCGGCGTTGCCGGGCACCACGCGCACGCCGGGGATGGCCTCCTTCTCCAGCACGGCCACCATGTCGCGGTCGCGCTCCACGGCGGTGACCCGCGCGCCGGTGGCGGCGAGGAAGCGCGTGAGGTGGCCCAGGCCCGGGCCCAGCTCCACCACGGGTTCGCCCTCGCGCAGCGCGAGCGCGTCCGCGATGGACTGGAGCGCGTCCGGGTCTCCGAGGAAGTTCTGTCCCCAGCTGTGCTTGGCCCGCAGGCCGTGGCGCTTGAGGATGTCGCGCGGAGAATCCACTGTCAGGCCCCTACTCCATGCGCCAGGCGGGGTCGGCCGCGAGGCGGAAATCACCGCGCAAGCCGCGGCGCCACGCTTCATACCCCGCGACGGCGATCATCGCGCCATTGTCCGTGCACAGCCGCACCGGCGGCAGGAACATGCGCAGGCCCCGCTCCTCCGCGCGCTGCTTGCACAGCGCCCGCAGCCGCGAGTTCGCCGCCACGCCGCCGCACAGCACCAACTGGTGGTGGCCCAGCTTCTTCGCCGCGGCGACGAGCTTCTTCGACAGCACGTCCGCCACCGCCTCCTGGAACGACGCGCACAGGTCGTGGAGCGCCTGGCCCTCCGGCACGCCGTGCTTCTGGACGTGGTGGAGCACCGACGTCTTCAGGCCGGAGAAGGACACGTCCAGGTTGTCGCCCGGCAGCGCGCGCGGGAAGCGGATGGCCTCCGGGTCGCCCTTCTGCGCCAGCTCGTCGATGGGCTGCCCGCCCGGGTACGGCAGGCCGAGGATGCGCGCCGTCTTGTCGTAGGCCTCGCCCGCGGCGTCGTCGCGCGTGCGGCCGACGAGGCGGTAGTTCCCGTAGTCGCGGACCTCGTAGAGGCTGGTGTGGCCGCCGGAGACGACGAGCCCCAGGAAGGGCGGCGCGGGCGCGTCCTCCAGGAGGCGGATGGCGAGCAGGTGCCCTTCCAGGTGGTTGGCGCCCACGAAGGGCTTGCCGGTGGCGAGGCTCAAGCCCTTGGCCACCTGGAGCCCCACGAGCAGCGCGCCGATGAGGCCGGGGCCGGACGTGACGGCGAGGAGGTCGATGTCGTCCAGCGTCTTGTCCGCGCGGGTGAGGGCCTCGTGGACGACGGGCATCACCTGGACGATGTGGTTGCGGCTGGCCAGCTCCGGCACGACGCCGCCCCAGCGGCGGTGGATGTCCACCTGCGTGGAGACGACGTCCGACAGGACGCGCCGCCCGTCCTCCACGACGGCGGCGGCGGTTTCATCGCACGAGGTTTCAAGTCCCAGGACGAGCACGACGACTCCGACAACAAGGGCGGGCAGGAGGCGGACAGGCCGCCTCCCCTGCTCATTTCATCCCATTGAGCAGGGCACGCACCTCGTCCGCCGAGCTTCCCGTCGGTTCGAGGAACAGATACCGCTTGTAGGCATCGGCTGCTCGGGTTTGATCACCGGAGAACTGGAGCGAGCTGCCCAGCCAGAACCAGGCCTTCGCGTTCTTGGGCTCCGCCTTGACGACGTCCTGGAGCAGCCTGGCCGCTTCACGGTAGCCGGCCTCATTGGTGCTGCTGTTCGCCAACGAGATGGCCAGGCCCGACTTCGCCTCGACGGAGTCGTTGTCGAGCGCAAGCGCCTTGCGGTACGCGCCGATCGCCGACTTGAAGCCCTTGCGGGCCATCGCCGCGCGGCCGTCCTTGATGAAGTCCGCGTAGGTGGCCTTCGCCTGCACCACGGGCGGAGTGGCCTCCGGGGGCGTGGGCGGCGGGGTGACGGCGACGGCGCCCGCGTCCTGGACAGCGGCGGGCTCGGGGGTGGCCGTCTTCACCGGCGTGCCCGCGTCCTCCGGGGCGGTGACGGTCTTCGCCGGGGGCGTGCCCGCGTCGGTCCGCGCGTCCACGGTCTTCGTGGGCGGCGGCGTGACGGCCGGCGGAGGCGTCGTCTCCGGCGGCTTGGGCGCATCCTCGGGCTGCGTGGGCTGCGTCACCTTGGGCGCGTCGGGCTTGGGCGTTTCGGCGCTGCCCGAGCCCTTGGAGAGCACCACCGCGGCCACGGCCGCGACCAGGAGCAGACCGCCCGCGATGTAGAGGCCCGTGCGCTTGGGCTTCATCGCGGCGATCAGCGCCGCGTCGTCCTCGTCGTGAGTGGGCTTGGAGGCGGCGGGCTTCGTGGCGGCCGCGCTGTTCGTGGACGCGGTGCTGGCCGGGGCGTTCGCGACAGGGGCCGCGGTGTTCGTCTCAGGAACAGGGGCGCTCGCTCCGGACGGCTGCACGGGCGTGGCGGGCTCGGGCTCCGTGAAGTACGCCTCGGAGGCGGGCACGTCCTGCGTGGCGGTCTCCACCGGCTCCATGGCGGCCGGCGGCGCGTCGAAGGGTGTCGTCTCGGGGAACTCGACGTTGAGCGCCACGGGGGCCACCTGCGGCGGCACGATGCCGTGGCCCGGATACGGCGGCAGCGCGAGCCGCGGCGGCGCGGACTCGTCCACCGGCACCTCTTCGTGGAAGGGCTCCGTGCCGCTGACCAGCGTCACCTCGGACGACGGCGGGGCCGGCGTGGGCGGCGGCACGTGCGCCAGCGGGCTGGGCGCGATGGCCGCGCCACCGAAGATGGGCGGACGCGAGGGCTGCGACTCCACGGGCGTCTGCACGGGCTGGGCGGCGAACGGACTGGGCGCGGCCGGAGCGCGGGACGCGGACGACGACCAGGGCGAACCGGGGCCCCAGGTGCTGGAGGCACTCAGGCCCTCCGTGTCCACCCGGCTCCAGTCGAGCAGCAGGCTGCGCCGCGCATGATCCACCGCACGGTGCGCCGGAGGCGGCTCCACGAGGAACGCCGAGCCCTCCTGCGACAGCGGCGGAACCACGGGCTCCGCGGCGTCCTGGCCGAATGGGGGTGGACCGCCCTCACCGGGACGAACGCGCGGCGGGAAGATGACCACCTGCGCGGGCTGCGGGGAGACCGGCACGGGCGCCATCTCCGCCACGGGCGTGACCTCCTCCATGGGCTCGGGATGCGCGGGCGCGGCTTCAGGCTCAGAGACCGGGGCCTCCGCCACGGGCGCCGCTTCCACCGGAGGCGGTTCCACGGGGGCCGGCGCTTCCTGGGGCGCGGACTCCTGCGCGGGCGCGACGTCCACGGGGATGGGCGACGCGGCGTTCAGCCACTGCTCGATGCCCGGCTTGCTGCTCTGCACGGGCTCCAGCGGCGCGTTGCCCAGCTCGCGGATCAGCCCTTCGAAGTACAGCTTGCTGATGATGCCCAGCGCGGCCAGGTCCTCGAAGTCCGAGTCCTCCACCACGCGCGACAGCGCGCGCTTGCCGTCGAACAGGCGCAACAGGCCGTTCACCTCGTCGGGGATCTCCGACAGGCGGTCCGCCAGTTGGTGGTAGTCGATCTCGAAGACCGTCTCCAGGGGCGGGAGCTGCTCGAGCATCCGGCCCCACTCGTCCAGCCGGCGCATGCCCTCCATGAGGAGGCCCTGCGTGGAGACCTCGATGCGCTCGGTGCGGTCCAACGTGGTGAACTGCACGTCGAACTGGCCTTCGAACGTGTTGAGCAGGCGGTAGAAGGCGTTCTCGCCCTTGAGCCGGCCCAGCTCCGCGTCGATGACGCGGCCTTCCTTGAAGTAGACGACGCCGGTGCGCTCGCCCTGGATGGAGATGACGCCCGTCTTGCGGCCGATTTCGAAGGTCTGGACCAGGTCCACGACGCCCATGTCGGCGAGGCTTCCCGCGAAGCCGCCCTTGGTCGTCTCGCGCTTCTCGATGCGTTCCTTCTCGGCCTTCTGAAGGATCATCTTCACGCGGGTGACGATCTCTTTGATGTAGATGGGCTTCGTCAGGTAGTCGTCGCCCCCGAGCTCCAGGCCGCGCACCTTGAACTCGACCGACTTCTGGTTCGTCAGGAAGACGAAGGGGATGAACTTGAAGCGCTCGTCGGACTTGAGCGTCTTGCAGAGCTCGAAGCCGTCCATCTCCGGCATCTTGGTGTCCGCGAGCACGAGGTCCGGCGGGCTGATCTGGACCTTCTCCAGCGCATCCTTGCCGTGGATCGCAGTCGTGACGGAGAAGCCGGCCTTCTTCAGGCTGACCTCCATCACGCGCAGACTCTTCGCGTCACCATCGACGAGGAGCAGGTGCTGCTTGGCCACGTGGCATGCCTTTCAAGACGGGCGGGACGGCGGATCCGACGGGGGCGTCCCGTAGGGGCAAGCATCGGGTCCGGTTTCCAGGTGTGTCAATGGGCGGGACTGTCCGGAAAACCAGCCGGCTCCCTCCCCGGGGGACAGGCGAGTCAGCGGAAGAGGCCCTTCTTGGGCGGGTTCTTCTTGCGCATGTCGATGAGCCGCAGCTCCTGGTTCGCCTCCAGGTGCTTGGGGTTCGCACGGACGGCTTCCCGGAAGTGCTTCTCCGCGCGGTCCATGTCCCCTTCCACGCGAGCGATGACGCCCATCTGGTAGTGGGCGCGATCACAGTTCGGGTCGGTGCGCACCGCATCCGCCATCCACTGTTTCGCGCGGGGCATGTCGGCCTTGCGGCTGGGGTCCATGTAGACGGACCAGGCGCGCGCCGCGAGGTACAGGGGCTTGGGGTCCAGGGCGTAGGCGCGCTCGTAGTGCTCGCTGGCGGCGAAGAAGTCGCGCTTGCGGAAGAAGACCTCGCCCATGCGGAAGAGGTCGTCCGCGTTGGTGTCCGCGCGGGCCGCGGCGGGGCTGCCGGGACGGGCGCTGGGGGCCGCCGGAGGCTTGGGAGCGGCCTGCGCGCCCTGCTGGGCCTGCTGGTAGTTCTTGCGGCGGGTGTCGTCGTGGAGGACTTCGTAGGCCTCGCGGATGGACTCGAAGACGGCGGTGATCTTCGGCGCCAGGTGGGGCAGCGACGGGGGCAGCCGGTCCGGGTGGAAGATCTTGGCGAGGCTCAGGAAGGCGGCCTTCACCTGGTCGCGGGATGCATCCTGGGGGACGCCCAGCGTGAAGAAGTGGTCCTTCTTCGTCTGGATGTCGGCGTAGCGCTGCTCAATCTGCTGCGCGAGCCGGCCCTCGTCGGGCTTGGGGGGCTCCGGCGGCGCGGCGACGGCGGCGGACGGCGGCGCGGCGCCTTCGGGCGTGGCCGGAGGGGGAACGGGAGCGGGACGGGCACCGAGCGTGCCCATGTTCTCCATGGCGCGGCGCAGGAGGCGCTGGCGCCGGAGCTTGGAGGCTTCGTCGGGGTTGGAGGGGTCTTCGGCCGCCACGTCGTCCTCGTCAAAATCCCAGTCGTCCAGGTCACCGGACAGCTCGTCCCCAGTCTGGCCAGAAGCCCCCGCGTTGTCACCGGGGAACGCGGTGGAGCGGGGAGAAGGCAGCGGCTCGAACGTCGCTTCGACGATGGCCTCGACGAGGAATTCGTTGGCGTCGCCCGCCGAGCGGACATCCGAGCGGATGAGGGCTTCCAGGTGGGCGTCCACCTGCTGGAGGGCGGCCTCGAAGGAGGCGGTGAGGTTCTGGGCGGGGTCGTTGGACTCGTCGAAGGAGACGATGCGCCACAGGTCGTCCTCGCTGGCGCGGGCGGGGCGCACGGGCGGTGTGGAGGACGCGGGGAACTTGGGGGGCTGAACGGCCCAGAGGTCCGGCTGGGGAG
>NZ_RAWN01000012.1:0-83580 GCF_003668895.1 Corallococcus sp. AB045 | reverse complement strand
GTCCCATCCACGCCCCTCCCGCCCACGGCGCCCGGGAGTTCCATCCAGAGCCGGGCTGAAGCCTATCAATGGCTGACAGAGGCCTCCGACTACCTGCTCCGCACGGAGCCCCACAGCCCCACGCCCTATCTGGTGAAGCGGGCCGTGAAGTGGGGAGCGATGCCGCTCGGGAGACTCCTCGAGGAGCTGGTCCCAGGCACGGACGACCTCCAATCCATCTTCGCGTTGCTCGCCATCCGGGACGCGAAGTGAAGCGCGCAACCCACGAACAGGAGAAGCAAGACCATGAGCAGTGAAAGCAAGCAGCACTGGCTGGACAGGAACAGGCCGCCGCGGGTGCACATCACCTACGACGTGGAGACGCTCGGCTCCGCCAAGAAGATGGAGCTCCCGTTGGTGGTCGGCATCCTCGCGGACCTGCTGGGCAAAACCAAGCCGAGCGACCTGCTCAAGCAGCGCAAGTTCGTCCAGATCGACCGCGACACCTTCGACGACTTCATGGCCAAGCTCGCGCCTACGCACACGGTGAGCGGGGAGGCGGGCCCGGCCACGCTCACCTTCAAGAAGATGGAGGACTTCGAGCCGCTCCAGATCGTGAAGCAGGTCCCCAAGCTGAACAAACTGCTGCGCGAGCGCCAGCGCCTGGTGGACGTGGTGGCGAAGCTGAGCGGCAATGACAGCCTGAACGCCAAATTCAATGAGGTGTTCATCAAGGGCTCCGCCGCCCTCGCTGCCAAGAAGGCTCAAATCGAGGAACAGCGCCTTCCTTTCAAGGGGGCTCGCGATGCCGCCAAGACCCTCACCGCGAAGGCCCAGGTGTTCAGGGAGCGCCTGGAGGCCGTGGCCAGCGTCATCCACGTGGCCCTGCAGAGCCACCGCGTGGAGGGGGCCTTTGACCGCTTGACGCAACTGCTCCCGGAGGAAGACCTCTCGGAGCTCAAGACCGGTGACGCCGCGAAGCTCAAAACCTTCCGGGAGCAGCACCAGGGCCTCCTGGCGCCTGACGCCAGCAAGCTGATGGAGGGCGCGATTCAAGCGCTGGAAGGCGCGGCCAGCCAGACGCCGCCTGACACAGCCGGAATGACGCAGGCCCAGAAGGACCTCGGGGGCCCGGCGGCAGGCCTCAAGGCGCTCGCCAATCTCAACACCGACATCGCCGACCCGGCCAAGCGCGCCCAGGCCTTGGACGTGCTCCGCAAGATCGCCAAGGGGGCCAGCGCCATCGGTGATGCCCTGAAGAACCTGGAGGAGGCTCCTAGCGTTGACGCAGCGGAAAAGGACAGCGACGTGAAGATGTTCGAGGCCGCCAAGGACCGCCTCAAGAAGACGTCGCTGGCGAACGCGGACAAGCTCATCGCGGAGAGCGAGGCCTTCGCCAAGGACAGGAGCAAGCGCGACGCGCTCCAGAACGAGATCAAGGCCGCCTTCCCCAAGCCGCTCCGGGAGGAGCTGGAGCTCTCCCAGGTCCAGGTGCTGCGTGAGCACCAGCGGAAGATCATGGACGGCGCGGAGGCCCGGGTCATCCAGGCCCGCCGCTTCATGGATGCCAGGTCGCTGGAGAAGGCCCTCGCGACGCGTGAGGAGGCCCGCCAGGTCCTGGAGACCGCGGAGAAGCTCGAAGGCCTCGTCACGACGCTGGGCGACAGCGTCCCTGAGCTCCTGGGGCAGCTCGAGTCCGTCCATCAGCGCGTGGAGGCGTTCCGCGGCGCCGCCGACGCCGCCGCCGCCGAGACCCGGCTGCAGCTCGAAGCCTTCAACAGCACCCACTCGTAATCCCAGCCCAGGAACCCAGCCATGCCCTTAGCAACCGCAGTCATTGATCCGAAGTTGGTGGGAGAACTCGTCAAGCAGATCAAGGAGGGAATCTCCGACGACACCCAGCGGCAAGACGAAGAGCAGGCGCTGAATGCGCTCCTTGTCGACCTCATCCAGACCCGGGAGGTGGTGGTCGGCCCCAATACGGTGACAATGCTTCAGGTCCAGATCGCCCAGATCGACGAGGAGCTCTCCCTGCTCCTCAACGCCATCCTCCACGACAAGGCCTTCCAGAAGCTGGAGGCCACCTGGCGGGGCCTGCACTCCCTGGTCAAGAACACGGAGACCGGCACCGGCCTCAAGCTGCGCGTGATGCACGCCACGCAGGAGGAGCTGCGCGAAGACCTGGAGAACGCCATCGACTTCGACCAGAGCGCGCTCTTCAAGAAGGTCTACGAGGAGGAGTACGGCACCTTCGGCGGGCATCCGTTCAGCCTGCTCATCGGCGACTACGAGTTCACCCCCTCGCCGCAGCACGTGACGCTGCTGACGAACCTCTCCAACGTGGCCGCCGCCGCCCACGCGCCCTTTCTCGCCGCCGCGAGCCCCCAGCTCTTCGGCCTCAAGGACGACTTCACCGGGCTCGACGCGCCCCGCGACCTGGCCATGCGCTTCGAGGCATCGGACATGATCAAGTGGCGCAGCTTCCGGGAGACGGAGGACTCGCGCTACGTCACCCTGGTGCTGCCACGCGTGCTGATGCGCCTGCCCTACGGCAAGGCCACGGTCCCCGTGGACGGCTTCATCTTCGAGGAGGACCTCAGCGCCGCGGGCGACGGCGGCGACGGCGCCAAGGCCCACGGCAACTACCTGTGGGGCAACGCCGTCTGGAAGCTGGGCGAGCGCATCACCCACGCCTTCTCGCTGTACGGCTGGTGCGCGGCCATCCGTGGCTTCGAGGGCGGCGGCACCGTCTCCGACCTGCCCCTGCACACCTTCACCACGGACAGCGGTGAGGACGCGGTGAAGATCCCCACGGAGCTGGCCATCACCGACCGCCGGGAGAAGGAGCTCAACGACCTGGGCTTCCTCGCGCTCGTCTACCGCAAGGGGGACGACAAGGCCGTCTTCTTCGGCTCGCAGACCACCAACAAGCCCACGAAGTACGCCAGCCTGGACGCCACCGCCAACGCGCAGGTGTCGTCGATGCTGCCCTACCTGCTCGCGGCGTCGCGCTTCGCCCACTACATCAAGGCGATGATGCGCGACAAGATTGGCAGCTTCATGACGCGCGGGAACGTCGCCTCGTTCCTCAACAACTGGATCAGCGACTACGTCCAGCTCAACGACGAGGCCTCCCAGGACATCAAGGCCAGGCAGCCGCTGCGCGAGGCCCGCATCGACGTCACCGAGGAGCCCGGCAAGGTGGGCTCCTACAAGGCGATTGTCTACCTCAAGCCGCATTTCCAGCTCAACGAGCTGAACGCCTCCATCCGGCTCGTCGCCAGCCTGCCGCCGCCCGCGGCCTGAACCCTCTCGCGCCTGGAATAACCCGCCATGCAAAACATCTACATCAGCTTCCCTGACGTCAAGACGCTCGCCGGCCAGTCCACCACCACGGAAGGCAAGGATCAGATCGAGCTGCTCTCGTTCAGCCACGGGGTGTCCATGCCGCTCTCCGCGGGCGCGCCCTCCAACACCAGCCGCAGGCACGGCCGGTGTTCCCACCAGGACTTCACCATCACCAAGTACGTCGACACGGCGTCTCCGTCCCTCAACCACTACTGCAGCGGTGGCAACACCCTGAAGAAGGCCGTCATCACCATCTACCAGGCGAGCGAGGAGGACTCCAAGAGCGCGCCGGTGGCCTTCTTCACCTACGAGCTGGACAACGTGCTGATCAGCTCGGTGTCGGTGGGCGCGGGCGGCGGGGACCTGCCCATTGAAACCATCTCGCTCAACTACACGGCGATCAAGTGGGCCTACAAGAAGCAGAAGCAGGAGAGCCCGGGCACCGCCAGCGGTGATGTCTCGTCGTCGTGGGATCTGACGAAGAACGCTTAGTTCCCCACGACAGGGGCACCGGAGCCACGAGATGAAACAGCGCAATGACAATCACGTGGCCCCGATGCCCCTGTTCGACCGGCTCATCGACGATGAGCCGAGGCGGCGGAACGGCCCACCCCTGCCGAAGACCTTGAGCGAGGAGCAGCTGCGGGAGTCGGTGCACCGGGAGCTGACCCGGCTGCTCAACACCCGGAGCCGCCTCTCGCTCCAGCAGGCGGAGACGCTCGCGCCGGACGCGTGGACCGTCCTCGACTACGGCCTGCCTGACGTGGCGACGCTCCGCTCCGCGTCGTCCACGGACCGCGCCCGGCTGGGCCAGGTGCTGTCACGCACCATCACCGCCTTCGAGCCCCGGCTGGGCGAGGTGCGGGTCGCGGTGGAGCCGCACGCCACCCGGGAGGACGCGCTGCGCGTGCTCGTGTCCGGCCTGCTGTGGATGGAGCAGCGCGCCGAGCCCCTCACCTTCGCCCTGGAACTGCGCAACCGCGCGGGAGGTCCCACGTGAAACCCACGGATGCACTGCTGCGGGTGTATCAGCAGGAGCTGGATCAACTGCGCGAGTCGTCCGAGCGCTTCGCCGCGAAGTACCCCAAGGTCTCCCAACGACTGGGCCTGGTGGACAAGGCCTGGGACGATCCGCACACCGCGCTCTTGATGGAGTCCTTCGCGTTCCTCACCGCGAGGGTGCAGCACGGCTTCCAGCAACAACTCCCGGAGATCAGCACCGCGCTGCTCGGCCTCATCGCGCCCCACCTGGTGGAACCGATGCCCTCCATGGCGATCGCCCGCCTGGTGCCCGGCGCTGTTCCTCCGGACGGGCTAAAGCTCCCCCAGGACACCCCGCTGTTCACGAAGGACACGCCGCGCAAGGCCACCTGCCGGTTCCGCACCCGCTACCCCACCACGCTGTGGCCCGTGGAGGTGAAGGAGGTCCGGCTCTGCTCCATCCAGGAATTCAAACCCCTTGTGACGGAGCGGGGCCCCGCCCAGGCGGTCTTGTCGATCCAGTTGGAGTCGCGGGGGCTCCCCTTCTCCAAGCTTGAGATGGACACGCTCCGGCTGTTCCTCGGAGGAGACCCGCTGGAGTCCTCCAGGCTCTACGAGCTGCTCGCGCGGCACGCGCTCGGACTGGCCGTCTTCTCCGGCGAGCGGCGCGAGCCGCGGAAGCACGAGGAGCTGCGGCTGGTGCCAGGACAGCCCATCCGGCCGGTAGGGTTCGAAGCGGACGAAGTGATGCTCCCGGGCCACCGGCATGGGCGGACCGGACACCGGCTCCTGGAGGAGTACTGCGTCTTTCCGGAGAAGTTCCTGTTCTTCGACTTCGAGCCCGGCCGGCGGAACGTCCAGGCAGCGAAGGACAACCGGCTGGAGTTGGCCATCCCGCTGGACATCAAACCCGACGACCTGCCCGCCTTCTCGGAGCGGAGCCTGCTCACGGGCTGCACCCCCGTCGTCAACCTCTTCTCCCGGGTCAGCGAGCCCATCCGGGTGGACCACCGGCGCACCGAGTACCGGCTGGTTCCCGACGCGCACTGGGAGTCCACCACGGAGGTGCACTCCATCCAGGAGGTCCGCGCCTCCATGAACGAGAAGGATCCGACCGGTGTGGTCGCGCCCATGTTCGCCTTCAACCACGCGGTCGGGCGGCGCAAGCCCCGGACGTTCTGGAGCGCGCGACGCGAACCCGCACGTGGCGCGCAGGCACTGGGGACGGACCTGTACCTGTCCTTCCTGGACCTGGACTTCGACCCGAGCGTCCCGGACGAGCGGACGCTCTATGCGCACATCTTCTGCACCAACCGCCACCTCGCCGCGCAGCTGCCTTCCGGCGCGGAGCTGCACTGTGAGGGACTCCCGCTCCAGGAGGTCCGCCTCCTGAAAGCGCCGACGCCACAACGGGATCCACCGCTGGGAGGAAGGACCCTCTGGCAGTTCGTCTCGCAGGTCTCCTTCGGCCACCACTCCATCACCGCGCTCCCCAATGGCGTGGAGGTGCTGCGGGAGATGATCCGGCGCCACGGGCACGAGGGCGACGAGGCCCTGGAGAACCAGCTCCGGGGACTGCTTAAGCTGGAGAGCCGCGACTTCGTGCACCCGATGTCCGCGGACGGCTGGCGCGGCTTCTGCCGGGGCCTGGAGCTGGTGCTCACCGTGGATGAGTCACGCTTCGTGGGCGGCAGTGCGCTGCTGCTGAGCGCGGTGCTCAACCACTTCTTCGGGCTCAACGCGCCGGTGAACACCCTGGTCCGGCTGACCCTCGACGCGCACAACCCGCTCACCGGCAAGACCGAGAGGAGGAAGCAATGGCCGCCCATGTCCGGCGAGATGCACGTCCTGTGAATCAGCAGCTGAGGGACGAAGCGCACCGCTTCGACTTCTACCAGGCCGTGCGCCTGCTGAAGGCGGACCCGCGAAAGACGGTGCGCTTCCGCTCCAAGACGTCCATGGCCTTTCCCGCCACGGACGTGGACTCGTTCCGCGTGGACGACGACGGGACGCAAGAGCTGTGGGTGAACTTCCTCGGCATGGCCGGAGCGCACGGCCCCCTCCCCGCTCCGTTCACGGAGCTGCTCCGTGACCGGGTCCACGACGGAGACACCGCACTGCGGGACTTCCTGGACATCTTCAATCACCGCCTCGTGTCCCTGATGTACGAGGCGCGCGCCCAGCGGCGCGTGGGCCTGGGAGTGACGCATCCCCGGCACCATCCCTTCGCGCGGTACCTGAGCGCGATCCTGGGCACGCTCGACTGGCCGGAGCGGCTCCAGCTGGGACTGATTCCCCACACCCGGGTTCTCACGTCGGGTGCGCATGACTCCATGGCGGCCCTGGAGCAGCTGCTGGCGGATCGGCTGGGGACCCGCGTGCAGGGCCAGCCGCTCGCGGGGGAATGGCTCCCGCTCGCGCCCGAGCAGCGGACACACCTGGGCAGGGGCCGCCTGACGCTGGGCCGGGGCGCGGTGCTCGGCACGCGCGCGTGGGATCCACAGGCGCGCTTCACGCTGCGGTTCGGCCCGCTGCCATGGCGCGAATTCGTCCAGCTCCTCCCCGGCCGCGCCGCCTTCGAAACGGCCGTCACGTACACCCGCCTGGTCGCGCCGCCCCACCTGACCTTCGACTTCGTGCTCCTGCTGGATGCGAAGGAGGTCCCCGCGCTGAGGCTGCACCGACGCCAGAGGATGAACCGCGGGCCGAGGCTGGGACGGACCTCCTGGCTGCACCCCATCCCTCCGTCGGCCACGCCCTTCGAGGTGCGCCTCTCCAGCCGTCACATCCGCAACGCCTGAGCCGCCCATGGACGACACCCAGGACAACCTCTACCTGAGCATCGAGACGCCGCTGGGCAAGGACGTGCTGCTGGCGCGCTCCTTCCATGGCGAGGAGCGCCTCTCTGCGCCCTTCCGCTTCGACCTGGAGCTGCACTCGCGCCACGGCGACCTGGACTTCACCCAGGTGGTGGGCCAGGGCGCCACGGTGATGATGGTGCTGCCGGATGGAACGCCGAGGTACTTCCACGGGCTCGTCACGCGCTTCATCCAGGCCGGCACGCGCAAGGACTTCACCACCTACTTCGCGGAGCTGCGGCCCTGGCTGTGGTTGCTCACGCTCACGCGTGACAGCCGCATCCACCAGAACCTGAGCGTGCCGGAGATCGTCGAGGCGACCTTCAAGCGCCACAACCTGGGCGAGTTCCGCAAGGACCTGAAGGGCACGTATGCCCCACGCGACTACTGCGTGCAGTACCAGGAGAGCGACTTCGACTTCGTCTCAAGGCTCCTGGAGGACGAGGGCATCTTCTATTTCTTCGAGCACGCGCAGGGGAAGCACACCCTGGTGCTCGCGGACGACGCCTCCGCGCACACGGCCTGCGCGGGACTGGAGCAGGTGCGAGTGGCCGGCCAGGACACGACGCTCCGGCCAGAGGACACCCTCACCGAGTGCACGCTGGAGCAGCAGGTCGTCCCGACCGCGCACGCGATGGGGGACTTCGACTTCGAGGTCCCCACCGCGCCCCTGAGCGCGGAGGTGCCCGCGGGCGACAGCCCCTCGCTGAGGCGCTACGAGTACCCCGGCGGCTTCCTGAAGCAGGCGGATGGAGAGGCGCGGGTGAAGCTGCGCAAGCAGGCCGCCGAAGCGCCAGCGAAGAAGCTGAGCGGACGGGGCCGGGTCCGGGCCTTCACCTCGGGGGGCAGGTTCACGCTCGCGGAGCACGACCGGGCCAGCATCAACGGGGACTACGTGCTGCGCCAGGTGGTCCACGCAGCGACGGACGAGGCGTACAGCAACAGCTTCGAGGCCTTCCCGGCGGACGTCCCCTTCCGGCCCGAGCCGCGGACACCCCGCCCGGTGATGGTGGGCGCGCAGACCGCCCTCGTCGTGGGCAAGAGCGGCGAGGAGATCTGGACCGACAAGTACGGGCGCGTGAAGGTGCAGTTCCACTGGGATCAGCAGGGCCAGAGCGACGAGAACAGCTCGTGCTGGATCCGCGTGGCGCAGGGTTGGGCGGGCAAGTCCTTCGGCAGCATGTTCCTGCCCCGCGTGGGCCAGGAGGTGCTGATCACCTTCCTCGAAGGGGACCCGGACCGGCCGCTCGTCACGGGCGGCATCTACAACGCCCAGCAGACCGTCCCCTACGCGCTCCCTGAAAACCAGACGCGGAGCACGCTCAAGACGCAGTCCTCCAAGGAGGGCGACGGTTTCAACGAGCTGCGCTTCGAGGACAAGAAGGACGAGGAGGAGGTCTTCCTCCAGGCCCAGAAGGACCTGAACGTCACCGTCAAGAACGCCCGCACCACGACCATCGAGGAAGCGGACGACACGTTGACGGTGAAGAAGGGCCACCGCGTCATCACCGTGGAGACGGGGGATGAAACCCACGACGTCAAGGGCAAGCGGACGCTGACCATCACCGGTGAGGAGAAGCACACCAGCAAGGCGAAGTTCACCCACGACGTGGGCGGAGACTACGTACTCACGGTGAAGGGGGACCTGACGCTCGACGTGACGGGCGCCGTGACGATCAAGGCCGGCAAGTCCCTGACGCTCAAGGCGGCGCAGGAGTTGGCGGTCACCGCGGGCACGAGCGTCACGCAGAAGTCGGGAACGGACTTCACCAACGAGGCGGGAACCAGCCTGACGAACACAGCGGGAACGGCGCTGACCAACAAGGCGGGAACCAACCTGGTCAACGACGCGGGCATGGAGCTGACCAACAAGGCCAGCATGTCCCAGACCGTGGACGGCGGCGCGATGCTCACCGTGAAGGGCGGCTTGGTGAAGATCAATTGAGCCCACCCAATGACAAGACCGCCGCGGTGACCGAACGCGATGAGCAGGGCCGCAAGCACAGGAAATACACGCTCGACGCCGACGGCAAGCCGCACGGCGTGCTGAAGCTGTACGAGGAAGGCACGCTGGCGCAGCAGTTCACGTTCCGCCACGGAGTGCTGCACGGCGAGGCGTTCATGCACGAGCACGGACAGCCACGGCTCATCCAGACCTTCGCCCGGGGAATGTTGCACGGCCCCTTCACCGCGTTCCACGCCGGGACGGGACAGCCCTCGCTGAAGGCACACTACCGGGACGGCAAGCTGGACGGAGACCACGAGAGCTTCAGCCCGCGCGGAGTCCTGCTTCGCAAGGCGCGCTACGTGAGAGGCCAGCTCACGGACGAGGTCGTTGAGTTCCAAGACAACGGGCAGGTGCGCACCCGGACGCCCCACGTGGACGGCAAGCCCCACGGCGAGGCCCTGGAGTTCCATCCAGACGGGAGGCTCGCGAAGCGGACGGTCTTCGAGCACGGAGTGCCCATCGAGGGGCCCGTGGAGTTCGCGCCAGCGGATACCCGCTCGTGGCTCATCAAGGCCGCGGCGTGGCTGAACAATCCGAGAGGGAAACCGACATGAGTCTCCAGACCTGTATGGGAGCCACGATGCAGTGCAGCTTCGGAGTGGCACCGAGCACATTGGTGGTGCTGCCCACGAACCGGGTGCTCGTCGGTGGGCCTCCTGCCGCGACGATCATGGACCACGCACCGTTCGTGAACATCCTCCCGTTCGGGATGTGCACCTCGGTCACCAACCCCACCGTGGCCGCCGCGACGGCCGCCGCATTGGGAGTGCTGACGCCCATGCCCTGCATGCCGGTGACGCCCGCCCCGTGGCTGGCCGGAGCGCCCACGGTGCTCATCGGGAACATGCCCGCGCTGAACAACACCTCGAAGCTGATGTGCACCTGGGGAGGTGTGATCCAGACGCTCTCCCCCGGCCAGGCCACGACCCAGGTGCCGTGAGCCATCACCTTTCCCGCAACACCTACCCAGAAGGAGCAGTGCATGCCCACGCCGCAGCCGAATGTCGTCGTTCCCCCGAAGCCCCCGCAGGTGCAGGCCCAGGACCTGGAAAAGCAGGCCAAGGAAGTGGAGGAGCAGCTCAAGCAGCAGAAGGACGAGTTCGAAAAGAAGCAGGCTGAACTGGAGTCGGCCCAGGCCCAGTGGCAGATCGCCGAGATCAACGCGGAGATCGCGATTGCCTTGCTGGACAAGGAGCGGCGCATCGAAAAGGCCCGTCCCCTGCTCGACGAGGTGGAGAAGGCCCGAGCGGAGGCGCAGAAGCAGTTCGAGACCTTGAAGCGGGAGGACCCGGACAAGATCTCCATCCTGACAGCCGCGCGTGACGGCAGGTCGACAGAGCTCAAGAATCTGGGGCCTTCGCAAGAAGCCGCCAACAAGGCGGTGCAGGAGGCGGATGGAAAACTCGCCGCGGCGAAGACGCAGAAGGATGCCGCGGACAAGGCCGCTGCCGAGGCCAAACAGGCGCTGGAGAAGGCTGAGACCGAGCTCAAGGCCGCGCTCGATGAACAAGCGAAGCTCTCCCTCGAGGACCGCGCCAAGGCCCAGGACAAGCGGCGCGCGTGGATGGAGGCCGAAGCCGAATTCAAGAAGGCCGAAGTCCGCTTCAACGCCGAGAAGCTCGAGGCGGAAAAGGACTACGCGAAGGTCGCCAGCGATGCCCGCAAGCGGCAGGCTGACATCCTGACGGCCCTCTCCAGCAAGTCCCGCCCTGCCCCTGCGGGCTGAGACGCGCAAAACACAGCGAACTCAAGACCTGAGCCTCAATCAAGAGCATGAGGGGCAGTTCGCCCCTCGTTCTCACAGCAGCCCTCTGGTGCCCCCCTCTGCCCCTTCGACTCCGAGCATCAGATGACCCTCGAACCGCGCAACCGAGATGACCCAGTGAAACAGGAGCCATGAAAAGGCAGCACAGCGCCCCCCCAACAAGCATAGTCAAACCAAAATCCCGCACCCCAAGGCTCTCCGACCCAGACAACAACACAACACTTCCCAGCAAAGACTAACCCATAACCACAAAACAATCACCGCCGACCCAACCCGACCCAGAGGAACGCATGAGCGAGAGAACCCCGACACAGGACAAGGTACGCATTGGCATCGAAATAGAGGGCATCGGGACTCTAAAAATAGATTGGAACTCAGGCCGCCGACCTTCGCAAATGAGAGCTCTCGCCAACTCTCAGCCCCTCACACCAAATGACCTTCAAAATATCTCCACAATCCAGGAGCACATCAAGCGACAACCACTGATGCGCTCGGGCAGCTTCAGCGAGAATTTCCCGGATGGGGTTCGGGGCCTCTCGATCCACGCCGAGCTTTCCTACACTGTCAAAAATCTAGGAAAGTCCCATCCTGCGGAACTCGTTACGACCCCACACCTGCTCGACCCGGAAAACCTCACCTACCTCAAGAGTTCCATCAACGAAGTGATCCGCGGCGGCACAAAGGGCTCGCTCAGCGGAGCGAACTCCGAACAGCCCTTTCAGATGCCCGAACTGTACTTCGAACAAAGCCACATACCAAGCCAAGTAATCACAACGAAATTCACCGACGAGACAAGAGGAGTTCTTCCACATGGCATCCAGACAACGGTGGGCATTGCGGCAGACAAGCTACTGTCAACAGACATAAAAACCAGAAACAGCATTGTCGACTTCCTGATCCAACCCGACTCCTTGCAACACAAGCGATTCGCAACAATCGTGAACATGGCATGCTCTGCCTCCGCTTTTGAGTCCGAACTTAAACTCCAGGACGACCAACGCTATCGATTTCGACTCCTCCTACTGATGTCGCTCCTTCATGCGTACATTCCCAGCTTCAAAGAGTCGGGAGGAATGGCGAAAGACACATATGGGGCCAACATCAAGGGCTACTCATCTTTCAAGGGCTGTGGAATAAATGACATGCAGGCATGGAGCATCGTCGAAGGCGCAGGCATGCTATTGTCCGTTCTGAAAGGACACGAAGTCAGTCTTGTCGGGCAAGCGGTAGACAAACTGGGGCAGCACGGTCTTTCCGCTCAGGTTGCCTACGAAGGAGGAGCGCCGATCCCATGCTTCCTGGTGGGAAGCCGCCTTCACACGGTGATCGAGGCCAGGCAGTTAGCGGCTCCGATCAACCAATGCATCCGCAAGATGCTGGCGGCGAAACCCTCTGTCAAGCCAGGAGGCAAGATCGACCTCGAAGCCAGCTTGGCCGCGCAAACGATAAAAGTAAGACTCGCACATCCCTAGATTGAATTGACGAACGACGACCAAAAAAAATGCCTTCAGCTGTCGCAAATGCGCGGCAAGCACAATGCCCCACCAGGCAGACGAGCCTTCTCTCGCCAACGCAAGTCCAACACGCCTTTCTCCGGTGAGGAGCTTTGCCTCGGACTGTCAATGCGACCTTGTCACCGACAAACTGAGAGTGCCTTTATGATGCGACAGTTTGTCGGAAGGCATTCGCGCGCCGTCCCTGTCCCGCCAGAAACGAAAAAGCCGGTGGCACTGTGGCCACCGGCTTTGCTCTTCATGGATCCGACGTCAGCTCGAAGAGGGGTCTCAGAGCAGGCACTTCAGGGTCGAGGGATCGCACTCGTAACCCTGGTTGCAGTACTTCAACTCGCAACACGGCTGCTTCCAGGCGCCGCAGCCCGGCTTGTTCTGGGCAGAGACGTCATCCGAGACCGCATCCGCCGTGGGTGCCTGGACATCCGCCGGAACGCCTTCCGTCGGGTCGACGTCCGCCGTCTCCGTTCCACCACAGGCCAGCGCAAGGGACAGCCCCATCACAACGAAAGCACTCTTCACGACACGCGTCAGCATCGGGAGCTCCTCTCGGGTGAATACCGCGCCTGTCTGAATATCGGAAACCGGCAACTCCTTGCAATCCAGCAAGGCAAAAACCAGTCTCACGAAACATCACGTCGCAATGGGATTGAAGCACGGATGTAGAGCTTCACGGCGCCCCCATTGTCAAACCTGGGTTCAAAGCCCGTTCACGCCTGCCTCCTGGCGACCGGCGGAAGCGGGGCGTACCCATCCCGGCATGAGACCGTGCAACCCGCTGCGTCTGTCATGTGTCCTCGTTGCCGTGGCCCTTCCCCTCTACGGGGCCCCGGTGGCGGCGGCACCGGCCCAGGGAGGCCAGGAGATCGCCATCTCGCGCGGAGGCTCACGGCCCGTGGAGCTGGCGGAGGCCGAGCACTTCACCGGCACCGTGCACCGCCAGGCCCTCTTCGGAGCGAAGCCGCCCGGGCGGACGACCGGTGGCTCCGTCACCTTCGAGCCCGGCGCCCGCTCCGCGTGGCATGTCCATCCTCTGGGACAGACCCTCATCGTCACGGCCGGCACCGGGTGGATCCAGCGCTGGGACGGCCCCGTTCAAGAGTTCCGGGAGGGCGACGTCGTTCAGATCCCTGCGGGCATCAAGCACTGGCACGGCGCCACGCCGGCCACCCGGATGAACCACATCGCCATCCAGGAGGAGAGCGGCGGCAAGGCCGTCACCTGGCTGGAGAAGGTCAGCGACGAGCAATACGCCAAGGGACCGCCTGCGTCCCAGGGAGCCATGAACATGAAGAAGGAACCTTCCGCGCTGAAGAAGCAGCTGGGCGACTTCGCGCCCAAGATGGTGCAGCTCACGGATGACGTGCTGTTTGGCGACGTCTGGGAGCGCACGGAGCTCGCGCCCCGCGACCGCAGCCTCGTCACCGTCGCCGCGCTCACCATGGGCGGCAACACCGAACAGCTGCCCTTCCACCTGAAGAAGGCCCGGGAGAACGGCGTCTCGGAGCCGGAGCTCGTCGAGGCGCTCACGCACCTGGCCTTCTACTGCGGCTGGCCCAAGGCCCTGTCCGCGATGAACGTCGCCAAGGAGACGTTCAAGACGCCTGCCCCCGCGAAGGACCCGTCCCAGAAGTAGAGGATCGGCCCATGCCCCACGTCACCGTGAAGCTCTACCCCGGCAAGTCCGAGCAGCAGAAGGCCCAGCTCGCCGAGCGGATCGTGAAGGACGTGATGGAGGCCCTCGGCAGCGCCGAAGGCTCCATCTCGGTCGCCATCGAGGAGGTCTCCCCGACGGACTGGGCGGAAGCCGTCTACCGGCCGGAGATCGCCGGCCAGTGGGACCGCCTCTACAAGAAGCCCGGCTACAACCCGCTCAAGTAGCCGCGGGTCGTGGCCGCTCAGCGCTCGGCGAAGGCCTTCTCCGTGACGTAGTGGCCGGCCTCTCCGGGGGTGCCTTCCCGGAAGCCGCGCTCCTCCAGCATGGTCGTGAGGTCCGAGAGCATGCCGGGGCTGCCACAGAGCATCACCCGGTCGACCTCCGGGTTGAGCGGCGGCAGGCCCACGTCCTTGAACAGCTTCTCGCTCTGGATGAGGTCCGTGATGCGGCCCGTGTTGCGGAAGTCCTCGCGCGTGACGCTCGGGTAGTACGTGAGCTTCTGCTTCACCAGCTCCCCGAAGAACTCGTTGTGCGGCAGCTCGTGGAGGAAGAGGTCGTGGTAGGCCAGTTCCTCTGCCCGGCGGCAGGTGTGCGTGAGGATGACGCGGTCGAACTGCTCGTACATCTCCGGGTCCTTCACGAGGCTCAGGAAGGGCGCCAGGCCCGTCCCCGTGCTCAGCATGTAGAGGTTCCTGCCGGGGAGCAGGTGCTTGAGGACGAGCGTACCGGTCGCCTTCTTGCTGACGAGGATGTTGTCGCCCTCCTTCAGGTGCTGCAACCGGGAGGTCAGGGGCCCGCCGGGCACCTTGATGCTCAGGAACTCAAGGTGGTCGTCATAGTGCGCGGACACCATGCTGTAGGCGCGCAGCAGCGGGCGGGCCTCCACTTCCAGGCCGATCATCGTGAACTGGCCGCTGGCGAAGCGGAAACCCGGGTCCCGCGTGGTGACGAAGCTGAAGAGGGTGTCAGTCCAGTGGTGCACGCGCAGCACGGACTCCTTCATGAGACTGCTCACGGTTGTTGCTCCAGAAGAGGGCCGGCGGCGTTCTAGACCACCCGAACGCGCCAGTTAACGGGCGACGTTGTGCGACAGATTCCCCCCTCCGTACCAGAGGAAGAAGCCCGGCGGGCAGCCTTGCGCTTATCGGCGGGTTCAGGTCGCCAGGGGGGGGCCGCCGGCCAGGGCCGCCCTCCTCCGCCCGCTCGGGCGCTTCCTGCCGGGGTGGGCCCCCCCCCGAGCAGCCGCGCCTCGAGACGCCGCCTTCACGCGGGCAGCGCGCGGTCCGGCGCCGTCACGCGCTCGAACGACACGCCCAGGTTCCCGACCCGCTCGAGTCCCTCCTTGACCTCCTCCGAAACGATGAGTGCGGTCTTGAATCTCTTCGGCCTGAAGACACGCGCGCCCTCGGCCTTGGAGGGGTCGATGCGCAGGCCATGGATCCAGCGGTACTCGCCTGCGTACTCAGGAAACGGATCCTCCTCGGAGTAATGCTGAACTTCCCGGCACTTCGCCTCATCAATGCAATCAACAACCTTGACTGCATTGACAACGAAGTAGCTCATTGACTCCTCGCCCACCACCACCGGGAATATCTGCACGTCATCCGGAGCAAGTGCCCTGAAGACGTTTGCAACGGCCTCACTGACAATAGGCACCTGCTCAATCGGACTGAACACGAACGTGCGCTTCGCACCTTGATGCTCAATCAGTGACTTGATGGGCCCGGGGTCCGGAAGGAGGCGGCCCTCTCCAAACATCCAAGGCTCATCAAACTCCCCGCCGGACGCAGGCACCGGTGTCGCGACGAGCCACTGAGGCACGTCAGCCCTGTCAATCCAATAGAAGTCCCGTTCCACCCTGCCCTCCTATTTCACAAGATAGCTACGCAAATCCGAACCCCGCGTAAGCAATTCATCTGCAATCTTCGCAAGCTCATTCATCAACTTGGCCCGACAGGTCTCCGGGGTCCTGCACAGCTTGACGGCCGTCTCCAGCCGTCTCACGACCTCTGCGTGGTATCGCTCGGGATGAGGGCCTTCGTGCCCCTTGAGCCGCACCTTGTTTGCCACGTCCTCAAGTGTCATGGATGCGAGCAGGGCCCTGGAGCGCACCCATCCTCGTTCGTCCGCCGCTTCGGCTTCGCGGAACGCGACCTCCATCCGCATGTCCAGGATGAGCTGCGTGAGGGCGGACTTGAACGCGTCCTCGCTCACCTGGACCGGCTCGACGTCCACCGACTCGTGGACAACCCGCTGCCCGTTCCCGGTATCGACATGGACAACACGGGTGGTCGCGCACCCTGCCGTCAAAAGCAGCAGTGACACCACTGGAACCCATCTCATGGAATCCCCTGGAGGTGCCCCCGGAACCCCGGCGGCGCGGCATCCTGACCCCTTCAATGGGAGCCGCTCCGGCTCAGGCGGGCACCGCGCGAGACAGCGCCTGGCGCACCGCCGCGCGCACGGGCGCGGGCACCGCATCACCGGGAATGCGGCGGCACAGGGACACCGTGCGCTTGAGCGAGTCGCACGCCCCGGTACAGCGCGGGCAGCGCGACAGGTGGTCCTCCAGGCGCACGCAGGTGGCCTGATCCACTTCCTGCGCGGCGAACTCCAACAACTCCTGCGCCAGCTCCGGGCACCCCTGCGCCTGCCCCTGGGCGCCCTCCCCCAAAAGCGTGGAGAGGTGCTCGCGCAGTTGGAGTCGCGCGCGGTGCAGCCGGCTCTTGAGCGCCCGCACCTCGATGCCCACCACCTGTGAGGCCTCCTCGGCCGAGAGCCCCTCCACGTCCCGGAGGATGAGCGCCTCCCGGTACGCCTCCGGCAGCGCGAGGATGGCCGCCTGCAGCACCTCCCCCATCTGCCGCGCGTGGGAGGCCATGTCCGGCGTCGCCTCCTCCGCGGCGACGCGGGTCGCGGCGGGCGAATCGAGCGGCTGGAAGTCCTCGGGCACTCCGACGCGCCGGCGGCGCAGGCGGAGGCAGTGCGTGCGGGCCACCTGGTACAACCAGGTGGAGAGCTCCGCGTCACCCCGGAACGCGTGCATGCCCCGGAAGGCCGCGAACAGCGTCTCCTGAAGCACCTCCTTGGCGTCCTCCTCCGAGCCGCACATGCGCAGGCCGAAGCGGTACACCTGCTTCTCGTGGCGGGCGAGGACTTCATCCAGGGCCTTGTCGTCGCCAGCGCGCGCGGCCTCCAGCAACTGCGCATCGGTTCGCGTCGACATCCGTTCGTCACCTCCACCTGGCCTGGCGCCGCCTCCGTGCCGGAAGTGCGCCCGGTCGCCAGGATGCATTCCCAGACGTCTTCCAGGGAAGACATAGCAGGAGCCCGGCGTCAGTGCCGGAGAGACGGGCCTCCCTGCCCCCGGTGCCCGGCCGCTACGCGCGCCCGCGGAGCATGAAATCCCAGTACAGGCGCGGCAACCCATACTTCTTGAGCAGCCACATGTCGCGGCGCTCCACGAACGTGTCGATGAGCGGGATGCTCGGCGCGGGCTTGCCGTCGTAGTCGAACTCGGCGAGCAGCATCTTCCCGTAGCCGGTCACCAGGGGGCAGGAGGCATAGCCGTTGTACCGGGCGGTGAGGGGCTTCCCCTCCATCACCGCGAGCAGGTTCTCCACGAGCACCGGGGCCTCGGCCCGGATGGCCGCACCGGTGCGGGACGTGGGCAGGTCGCTCGCGTCCCCGAGCGCGAAGACGTTCGGGTAGTCAGGGTGTTGGAGGGTGTGCTTGTCGGCCTTGATCCAGCCCGCGTTCGGGCCCTCCTTGTGGGCGAGCGGGCTCGCCTTGATGAAGTCGGGCGCGCTCTGCGGCGGCGTGACGTGCAGCATGTCGTAGCCCAGCGTCACCCGCTCCTCCCGCCCCTCCCGCTTCACCGCGAAGACCGCCTCCCGCGGGCCGGGGCGCACCTCGACCAGGTCGTGGCCGAAGTGCGTCTCGATGCCGTAGCGCTTCACCACGCCCTCGAGCACGTCCGCGAACGGCTTCACCCCGAAGATGGCCTTGCCGGCCGAGCCGAAGACGACGCGCGACTTTCCCGCGAGCCCGCTGCGGCGCAGGTGGTCCGCCACCAGGTACATGATCTTCTGCGGCGCCCCCGCGCACTTCACCGGCGTGGCCGGGTGCGTGAACAGCGCCGTGCCACCCTGGAACGCCCGCACCATCTCCCACGTCTTCGGCGCCAGCCGGAAGTCGTAGTTGCTGGACACCCACGGCGTCTCCAGCGCCTCGCGCAGGCCCTGCACCTTGTCCCAGTCCAGCTGGATTCCCGGGGCGACCACCAGGAAGTCATAGGACAGACACCGCCCACCCCGCGTGCGCACCTCCTGCCGCACCGGATCCACCTCCTCCGCCCGGTCCTGGATCCACTGCGTCCCCTTCGGGATGTAGTCGGCTTCAGGCCGCACGGTGCTCGCGATGTCCGCGGCACCTCCTCCCACGAGCGTCCACAGCGGCTGGTAGTAGTGGTGGGCCGAGGGCTCGATGAGCGCAACGCCGTGCACGCCCTTGCGCTTCAGCCGTGCGGCGACGGTGAGCCCCGCCGTGCCTCCGCCGATGATGAGCACCCGGTGCCGCTCGGACGCGGGAGCCGGCGTGAGGGAGGGCGGATGGCCATGGGGCTGCTCCTGGGGATTGGACACGCTCTATCTCCATGCGATGGGTCTGCAGGTATGAGCCAGGGCAGGACGAATAGGATTCACCCCCGGGGCCCGATTGTCCGGCGGGCCGTGAAGCCTGGGGCTACGGAGCGGGCGTCGCGCCCAGGCGTGGCGTCCCCGCGCTCGCACCGCGCCGCGTTTGCAGCACCTGGGCCAGGTACATGCCGGCGAACATGGCGGGCACGAAGACGAGCACCCCCGAAGCGCCGCTGGCCAGCGAGGTGAGCGCCGGACCGGGGCAGTAGCCGCCCAGCCCCCAGCCCACGCCAAAGAGGGCCGAGCCCGCGAGCAGCTTCCGGTCCAGCCTGCTGACGGAGAAGGTGGGGAACTTCGCGGCGAACAGGGGCCGCTCGCGCTGGTGGATGAGGGGCCGCAGCGCCGCGTGCGCGGCGACGGCGCCGCCCATCACGAACGCGAGCCGGAAGTCCCAGGCGCCCGCGATGTCGAGGAAGCCGAGGACGTTGGCCGGGTCCGTCATCCCGCCGAGGCCCAGGCCGAGGGCGAAGAGGAGGCCGCTGAGGAATGCACTGAGGTTGGGACGCATGGGAGCGCTTTCTCTAGAGGACATGGCGGACCAGGAAGACGGTGAGGACGCCGGTGGCCATGAAGGTGAGCGTGGCCGCGATGGAGCGGGCCGAGCCCCGGCTGATGCCGCAGACGCCGTGCCCGCTGGTGCAGCCGTTACCCAGCCGCGAGCCGAACCCCACCAGCAGTCCGGCCACCACCAGCAGCGAGGCGCCGCCCGCGCTCAAGGACGTGGGGGCCGGGAAGGAGCCAGGGCGCAGCCACGCCAGCAGCAGGCCCCCGGTGAGCAGGCCGGCGAGGAAGAGCACGCGCCAGGCGATGTCGCCGCGCACGGGGGCCAGCAGCGAGCCCACCACGCCGCTGATGCCGGCCACCCGGCCGTTGGCCAGGAGAAGGAGGGAGGCGCTCAGCCCGATGAGCGCCCCACCCAGGAGGGGAAGGAGCATGGAGGAAGTCATGTCCCGTGAGAGCCAGGGTCCGGGGAAGAAGATTCAGCCCGGGGTCCTGCCGCGGGAGGTCCGTTCAAGGCAATGGGGCACGCCCCCGCGCGCCCGGCCGCCACGCTCAGCCTCCGCACGCCGCATCCTGAACGGGGAAGGCCTGAATCCTTTTCCCGTCCCCCGGCTCTCATGGACAGGAGGCAACGACATGATTTTCCGCCAGCTTTTCGACCCAGAGTCCTCGACGTACACCTATCTCCTCGGTGACGAAGCGACGCGGCAGGCCGTCCTCATCGACCCGGTGCTCGAGCAGGTCGACCGGGACCTGCGGCTGGTGGGCGAGCTGGGCCTCACCCTCACCCACGTCTTCAATACCCACGTGCACGCGGACCACGTCACCGCGTCCGGCGTGCTGCGCGAGCGCACGCGGGCCACGGTGGTGGGGGGCGTGGGAGGAGCCGCCTGCGCCAACGTCCAGGTGCGCCACGGGGACGAAGTGCGCGTCGGCCAGCTCGTCTTCCAGGTGCTCGCCACGCCGGGCCACACGGACGACAGCGTCAGCTACCTGCTGGGCGACCGCGTCTTCACCGGGGACGCGCTGCTCGTGCGAGGCAACGGCCGCACCGACTTCCAGAACGGGAACGCGAGCCAGCTCTACGACAGCCTCACCCGCGTCCTCTTCCGCCTGCCGGATGAAACGCTCGTCTACCCCGCGCACGACTACCACGGTCACATGGTGACGAGCATCGGCGAGGAGAAGCGACACAACCCGCGCGTCGCGGGCAGGAGCCGGGAGGAGTTCATCGAGGTGATGAACAACCTCCACCTGCCCAAGCCCAAGAAGATCGACGTCGCCGTCCCAGCCAACCGCGCCTGTGGGCACACGGCGCCTTCACCGCAGGGGGCCTGAAGTCCCCTGCCCTTCCCAACAGGAGCAAGCCATGACACCCCACCCCTATCAGGACCTCACGCCCTCGCAGCTCGACACGCTCGGCCCCGAGGTGCGGCGCATCGACGTGCGTGAGCCGGACGAGTTCACGGGCCCCTTGAGCCACCTTCCCGGAGCGGAGCTCGTCCCGCTGGGCACGCTGGAGGCGGCGTCCGCGTCGTGGCCGCGGGAACAACCGCTGCTGCTCATCTGCCGCTCGGGTGGGCGCTCCTCGAAGGCCGCGCAGGCGCTCGCCCAGCGTGGCTTCAAACACCTCTACAACCTGGCGGGCGGGATGCTCGCCGTGCGCGAGCCCCGCGCGCCCCAGGGCTAGCGGAAACGAACTCCATGCCCATCATCGGCTTCTCCCTCGCGGCACTGATTGGCCTGTCGCTCGGCCTGCTCGGCGGCGGCGGCTCCATCATCACCGTGCCCATCCTCGTGTACGTCCTGGGCTTCGGGGCCAAGGAGTCCATCGCCATGGGGCTGGCCGTGGTGGGCGTCACCAGCCTCTTCGGCGCGGCGGGCCACTGGCGCAAGGGCAACGTGCAGCTCCGGGCGGCCCTCGTCTTCGGGGCGGTGGCCATGGTGGGCACCTACGCGGGGGCGCGTCTGTCCGTCTTCGTCTCGGGCGCCTTGCAGATGCTGCTCTTCGCCACGGTGATGCTCGTGGCCGCCTTCTTCATGTTCCGCAACGGCCGCAAGGAGGCCGCCCTCGCCGCGCGCCAGGAGTCCGCGCCCGTACCCGAGCCCCGCAAGGCGTCCTTCCCCGTCATGGCCCTGGCCGCGCTCGGCGTGGGCGGGCTCACGGGGCTGGTCGGGGTGGGCGGCGGTTTCCTCATCGTCCCGGCGCTGGTGCTCCTGGTGGGCCTCCCGATGAAGCAGGCGGTGGGCACGAGCCTGCTCGTCATCGCCCTCAACTCCTTCGTGGGCTTCGCCGGCTACCTCGGCCACGTCCAGGTGCCGTGGCTCTACCTGGGCATCTTCACGGCCATCGCCGTGGCCGGAATCCTCCTGGGCACCTGGGCGTCCCACTACGTGTCGCAGGCAGCGCTCAAGCGGGCCTTCTCAGTCTTCCTCGTCGTGATGGGTGTCTTCATCTTCTTCAAGAACCGGGAAGCACTGACGTCACCGGGCGGAGCGCACGCGGCCCCGGTCGCACCGCACGCACGCTGAGCGGCTCCGGCCGGCGGGTGGCGCTCGCGGAGACAACTCATCGGCCAGCGACACCCGCCGTGCCGCGTCCCGGGCTCGCGGCGACAACCGAAGCCCTGGAGCGCGAAAACGAAAAAGGCCGGCTGCCACAGGGGCAACCGGCCTTTCTCTTCTTGGAGCCGACATCCGGATTTGAACCGGAGACCTACTGATTACGAATCAGTTGCTCTACCAACTGAGCTATGTCGGCGCACCGAAAGCGGCGCCTAAGTACCATCCGTATCCGGACCCGGCAAGGAGTTTCTCCGGGGATTCTCAAGGCCCCGCACGCCCGCCCGCTCCCATCCCCCAGAAGCCCTGACATTGATGACACGGCGCATTCGTTGGGGTGACACACCGCGTCGGCTAAGCCCGCGACTTTTCTCCATAATTCGGAGAAATGGCCTGGCGCCAGACTGGTTGAATCCCCGTGGCGGCTGTGCTCATAAGGGCGCCGCTTTCCCCAGTGGCCCCCATCCGGGTGGGCCCTCAAGGAGCACGTTCCATCATGGCCAGCGAAGAGACTTTCATGCGCGCCCCGGCCCCTACGCCCAAGCGCACCATCTACACGGAGGCGATGGAGATCTTCAATTACGCGGCGGATCTCATCGGCCTGGACAAGCGGGTGCGTCTGGAGCTCGAAGAGCCCGACTACGAGCACATCTTCTACGTCACCGCGAAGCTCAAGGACCGGCTCGTGCCGCTGTCCGCCGAGGCGGCGAAGTCCTTCGCCGACCTGTCCGTCACCCAGGTGCGCAACCCCGAAGGCCTGGAGCGCCTGGCCAACGGCAACCTCATCCTGAACGGCCGGGCCCTGCTGGGCTCTGACGTGGCCATCCGCCACGGCCACCTGCGGCTGCCGGACGGGCTGGTGTACCAGCTGGTCCCCGGTGAGTCGCAGCGCTTCAAGGCCTACCGCGTCCAGCACAACCAGGCCCGTGGCCCCTACAAGGGCGGCCTGCGCTACCACCGCGAGGTGTCCCTGGATCTCTTCAAGGCGCTCGCCGCGGAGATGACCTGGAAGACCGCCATCGCGGAGGTTCCGTTCGGCGGCGGCAAGGGCGGCATCCAGCTGGATCCGCGCGAGTACGGCCGCGAGGAGATCGAGGCCATCACCCTGCGCTTCATGTACCGGCTCAAGAGCCTCATCGGGCCGAACATCGACATCCCGGCGCCGGACGTGGGCACCAACCCGGAGATCATGGCGCTCCTCTACCGCCAGTTCTCCGACGGTGAGCGCGAGCGCCACAACCTGCGCGGCATCGTCACCGGCAAGGACGTGCGCATCGGCGGTTCCGAAGGCCGCGGCAAGGCCACCGGCCAGGGCGTCGCGTTCTGCATCGAGGACTACTACGCCGACCGCGGCGAGAGCGTGAAGGGCAAGACCTTCGTCATCCAGGGCTTCGGCAACGTGGGCAGCCACGCCGCCATCATCCTGGGGAACATGGGCGCGCGCCTGCTCGCGGTGAACGACGCCGACGGCTCCATCTTCAACGGCGACGGCATCGACGTGAACGCGCTGGCCGCCTACGTGGCGGACCCCAAGAACCTCAAGCGCTCCGTCGTGGGCTTCCCCGGCGCCCAGCGCATCGAGAAGAAGGACCTCTGGGACGTGCAGGCGGACATCCTCGTCCCCGCCGCCCTGGGTGGTGAAATCACCGCGGACGTCGCGGAGCGCCTCAAGGTGAAGCTCATCGCGGAAGGCGCCAACGGCCCCACCACCCCGGAGGCCGACCGCGTCCTGCAGAAGCGCGGCATCGAGCTCATCCCGGACATCATCGCCAACGCCGGCGGCGTGACGGTGTCCTACTACGAGTGGATCCAGAACAAGCGCATGGAGCGCTGGAGCGAGGCGGAAGTCGATCAGCGCCTCGAGCGCGCCATGAAGCGCAACTACCGCATCATCCGGGACATCTCGCGCAACCAGCCGCGCAAGACGGAGATGCACGACAGCCGCCCGTACTGCATTGGGAAGGCGGTGGACAGCCGCTGCGCCGCGATGATCCTCGCGCTCAAGCGCATCGAGGCCCACTACCTCCTCGAGGGCTTCTCGCAGTAACCGGCCCCAAGCCGTCTCCTGCGTCGCCCCCCGGGGCACGGTGTCTTCCCGCTCAATGGGGGAAGGGCCGTGCCCCGTGGTGTTTCAGTGCATCACCCGCTCGCGGTCCACCAGGAGCAGCGGCGCGTCGTCCAGGGTCTCGTAGGCCACGATGCGCAGGCCCACGCCGCGGCTGTTGCCGGGCCGCCCGTCCTTGCGGCCAAAGGCCAGCGCCACCTGGTAGCGGACCTCGCACAGGCACGTCATCTCCGTGCCGTCCTCGCCCGCGAACGTCACCTTCAGCTTCTCGCCCAGACCCAGCGAGTCGCGCACCTCGATGAACATGCCCCGCGCGCTGATGTTGCGGCCGATGCCCCGCATCATCCCGTCCTGAGTGGACAGGTACACGGTAAAAATCTTGTCGAAGCGCAGATTGGAGCGGCGTTCCTGGGGCTGCGTGTTCATTCGGGGAGGGCTCCGAAACAGGTGGGGACAGGGGCAAACTACACGGTAGCCAGATGTAGGCAAATAATCACCTACATCCACCCTGACGCACCATGACGCACCATGTCCCGGTTCACGGGAAAGCGCTGCCCCCGGCGCGGCTGGAGTGGCACCATCCCCGGGCTGCCCTTCCCCCCTTTTTTCCGGAGTTTCCCGCCGTGAATCGCATCCTGGCCGCCGCCTTCGCCCTCCTTGTGCCCACGCTCGCCCTGGCCGACGTCGACTCACGCTTCGCGAAGCTGCGTGACGAGTCCGAGCCCCTGGGCGGGCTGGGGGCCTTCCTGGAGAAGTACGTGGGCGAGTGTGACGGGGCGCTCGTGGATCCGCAGTGCAAGCAGCAGGCGGAGGCCTTCCGCAAGAAGTACACGGGCAAGCGCCTGTACATGATCGTCACCGAGGACGACGCGGGCATGGTGTCCCCGGGCGACTTCAACCCCGGCACCAACGAGTACACCATCAACATCACGCCCTTCTTCTCGGGCGGGAAGTACGGGCTCTGCCACGGGGCGCCGAAGAAGACGGACGCGCAGGGCAACCCGGTGATGAACTACCTCACGGTGAGCGGCACGGCGCCGGACATGTGGAACGGCGGCACGTTCAACCGCATGTTCATGGCTCGGGGCGTGCGCGCGCAGGTCGTCTTCACGCCGCAGTCGGTGTGGACGCTGCCCAAGAAGGGCGGCGGGAAGAACTACGGCGTCAACGCCCGCATCGAGGCCGTCCTCGTCACCGAGGGCCGCACCGGCAACCAGTTGGGGCTGTGGCTCAACGGCAAGGACGCGGGCGGCAAGTAGCGCGCCCGCCTTCGGAGCCGGATCAGCGGGCGATGGCGATGTACTGGAGCGCGTCGCCCCGCTGGACGCGCAGGAGGATGCTGGCCCCGGCGCTGCCCCGCTCCAGGGCGGCCTTCACCGCGGCGGCGTCCTTCACGCGGCGGCGGTTCACCTCCATGACGACGTCGCCCGCGCGCAGTCCGGCCTGCTCCGCCGGGCTGCGCGGCACCACGCCGGACACGAGCGCGCCCAGGAAGGCCTCGTAGCCCAGGGGCGCGGCCACCTCCGGCGTTAGATCCCGCAGCACCAGCCCCAGGTCGTTCGCGCTGCTGCCGCCCCGGTTGGAGAGCCCTTCCGTGGCCTCCTGCGCGGGCCGGGCGACGAGCCGCACCGCCACCTCCTGGGTGCCGCCGTCGCGAAGCAGCGTCAGCTTCGCCTCCGTGCCCGGGGCCAGCAGCGCCACCTTGCGCAAGAGCTGGAGGTAGCTGCCGATGGGCCGGCCGTTCACCGCCACCAGCCGGTCCCCGGGGCGGATGTGCGCCTGGGCGGCGGGGCTGCCCCGGTAGACGTCCTTCACCACCGGCGCCGTGGCGGTGGGGTCCGCGCCGTCCTCGTTGATGACGACGCCCAGCCAGCCGCGCTCCAGCTTCCCGTTCTCCCGCAGGTTGGGCAGCAGGTCCTTCACCAGGTTGATGGGCACCGCGAAGCCGATGCCCTGCCCTTCGCTGATGATGGCGGTGTTCACGCCAATCACCTCGCCCTTCATGTTGAAGAGCGGGCCGCCGGAGTTGCCGGGGTTGATCAGCGCGTCCGTCTGGATGAAGTCGTCGAACTGGCCCACGCCCAGCACGCGCTCCTTCGCCGAAATCATCCCGTGCGCCACCGAGTGGTCCAGGCCGAACGGGTTGCCAATGGCCACCACCCAGTCCCCCACCTCCAGCGCGTCGGAGTCGCCCAGGAACACCGCGGGCAGCGTCCCCAGCCCCGCGCCGTTCAGCTTCAGGAGCGCCACGTCCGTGGAGGCGTCGCGGCCCACCACCTCCGCGGGGAACTCGCGGCCGTCCGCCAGCCGCACGGACACCTGCTGCACCGGCACCTCGCGGGGGCCGTCCCTGGCCGGCGTGACGCCGGAGCCGGTGGGGTTCACCGCCGGGCCCTGCGCGTTGGCCACCACGTGGTTGTTGGTGACGACGAGCCCGTCGGGCGTCAGCACGAAGCCGGAGCCGGTGGAGCGCTTCACCGCGCCCGCCACCGCGCCGGGCCCCACCGTGGTGATGTTCACCACGCCCGCCTCCACCGCGCGGATCAGCGGCGCCAGCGACGTGGGGGGCGTGAAGTGGGGCAGGCCCGCGTAGCCCGCGGGGCGCTCACGCCACAGCGAGGCCACGCCCGCGGTGGCCGGGGCGTCCGCCGGCGCGGGCGTCGGGGAAGCAAAGGAGGCCAGGTGCTCGCGAACCCGGGCCTGGAGCCAGGGCTTGAGCGGATCCTCGGCGGCTCCCGCCACCGGGGCGAGCGCCACCGCGCAAAGGACGCTGAACAGTCGGACGGACACGGGGTGGCAGCTTACACGGCGGGCCATGGCGTCAGGGCCCAACAGACCGGTGGCCTCCACCCTTCCCGGCCCGCGACGCCCGGGGGGGTCGCGGGCCCCCGAGGGGGCTTCAGGCCTGGACTCTCAAGCCTGGGCCGGGGCCACGTACCGGGCCACCTTCACCCGGGCGGGGCGGATGATGCGGTCCTTCAGGCGGTAGCCCGCGCGGAACTCGGCGACCACCTTCTGGTCGTCCGCGGGGACGGGCGTCACTTCCATGTCCGCCGCCTCGGCGACGTTCGGATCGTAGGGGCGCCCCACCACCTGGATGCGCTCGATGCCGGTGGCCTGGGCCTTGGACAGCAGGCTGTCGCGGATCATCCGCACGCCCTGCACCACGGGGGACGCGTCCTGCGGGCTGGCGTTCAGCACCAGGTCCAGCTCGTCGATGGCCTCCAGCAGCGTGCTGGCCACGTTGCCACGCTCCACGTCGAGCATGCGCTCACGCTCGCGGGTGATGCGCTGCTTGAACTCCTCGCGGTCCTTGGTGAGGTCCTGGAGCCCCCGGGCCAGCTCGTTCACCCGGCGGCGCGCCGCCTCCAGCTCCGCCTGGAGCCGCGCCACCTCGCCATCCTGGGTGGCCTCGGCCTGCGTGTCGGAGTCAGCCGCCTCCGCCTGCGTATCGGCGGGGGCCTGCGTCTCCGGGGTTTCGTCGCTGCGGGGATTGCCGTCCATTGTCGAACCTGCGCCAGGGGTTGGAAGAAGCGGACCTCGATGAGCGGCGCGAACGTAACCGCGAGGACGGTCCTGTCAACGCGCCTAGTGGTTGGACGGGGCCTGGGGCGGCGCTTCCGCCATGAAGCCGTGATCCACCTGCCCGGTCACCTCGTCGATGATCTCCACCTGCGCGGCGCGAAGGGAGTAGTAGAGGAGCCACCGCTCGGCGGCCGTCAGAGTCCCCGCGGGCAGCGCCTCCTCGATCTCCTGCACCGTGAGCCGGCCGTCCTTCAGGCCCTTGGCGAACAACGCTTTCCGCGCGACGTAGCTCTTTCCAATGCGGTTCTCCACGGCGACGCCTCCTTGTCGTTGGAAAGTAATTTCGCCCACCGGTCACCGCAGGCTGGCGGTGGATCCGGTGGGCGAAGGGCTGCCCGGAGGGCAGGCAGGCACACGCTACGAGTCGAGCTTGCCCTCGGCGTGCTGCGTGGGCGGCACCGGCGGCTCGGACTCCGTGCCCCCCACGGGGTGCGCGGAGATGACCGTGCGCGCCTCTGGGTGGAGCAGGCCGCGCTGCGCCTGCACCTTGGGCCCCAGGATGGTGATCATCGCCTCCTCCTCGATGACCTCCGTCGCCAGGAGCCGCGCCGCCAGCGCCTCCACCTTCTCGCGGTTCGTGTGGAGGACGTCCCGGGCGCGGTCCAACGCCTCGGAGACCATCTTGCGGACCTCCTCGTCGATCATCCGCGCCGTCTGCTCGGAGTAGCTGCGCGACTCCGGCAGGCCCGCGGACCGCAAGAAGCCCGGCCCCTGCTCACCGCTCAGCGCCACCGGCCCCAGCGTGCTCATGCCGTAGTCGCGGACCATCATCTTGGCGATCTCCGTCGCCTGCTTGATGTCGTTGGACGCGCCGGTGGACACCTCGCCGATGAAGATCTCCTCCGCCGCGCGGCCGCCCATCATGCCCGCCATCTTGTCGCGCAGCTCGTCCAGCGACATGAGGTAGCGGTCCTCCAGCGGCAGCGACATGGTGTAGCCCAGCGCCGCCAGGCCGCGCGGGATGATGGACACCTTCGTCACCCGCTCCGCGTAGGGCAGCATCCAGCCCACCACCGCGTGGCCCGCCTCGTGGTGCGCGACGATCTCCTTCTCGCGCTCGTTCATGCGGCGGTTCTTCTTCTCCAGGCCCGCCACCACGCGCTCGATGGCCTCCTCGAAGTCCGCCCGCATCACCGCGTCGCGGTTCTTGCGCGCGGCGAGCAGCGCCGCCTCGTTCACCACGTTGGCCAAGTCCGCGCCGGCGAAGCCCGGCGTGCGCGAGGCAATCACCTTGAGGTCCACGTCCTGGGCCAGCTTCACGCCCTTGGCGTGGATCTCCAGCACCCGCTCGCGGCCGCGCTTGTCCGGGCGGTCCACCAGCACCTGCCGGTCGAAGCGGCCCGGGCGCATCAGCGCGCTGTCCAGGATCTCCGGACGGTTCGTCGCCGCCAGGATGATGAGGCCCGCGCGGCTGTCGAAGCCGTCCATCTCCGCGAGCAGCTGGTTGAGCGTCTGCTCGCGCTCGTCGTGACCGCCGGCCACGCCCGAGTTGCGGCTCTTGCCGATGGCGTCCAGTTCGTCGATGAAGATGATGCACGGCGCCTTCGCGGTGGCCTGGGCGAAGAGGTCTCGGACGCGGGCCGCGCCCACGCCGACGAACATCTCCACGAACTCCGAACCGGACAGGTTGAAGAAGGGCACGCCCGCTTCACCCGCCACGGCCCGCGCCAGCAGCGTCTTGCCCGTGCCCGGAGGCCCCACGAGCAGCACGCCCTTGGGGATGCGGCCACCCAGGCGGCGGAACTTCTCCGGCGTCTTGAGGAACTCGACGATTTCGCGGAGCTCCTCCACGGCCTCGTCCACGCCGGCCACGTCCTTGAAGCCCACGCCGGTGTCGGACTCCGCCTGCACCTTCGCGCGCGTCTTGCCAAAGGACATGACGCTCTGCGGGCCCTGGCCCATGCCGCCGGACATCCGGCGCATCATGAAGCTCCAGAAGAGGATGAGCAGGCCCATCGGGATGAGCCAGATCCACAGCACCTCGCTGAAGCTGGACTGCGGCACGGCCTCGAACTGGATGCCCTTCTGCTCAAGCAGGGGCACCAGGCCCTCGTCACCGGGGACGCGGTAGGCCATCCACGGCAGGGCGCTGGGCTCGCTGCGCAGCGTGCCTCGCTCGCCCGGAGGGGGCTGGGCGTTCTCCTTGAGGAAGCCCTTCACCCACTCGTTTGAAATCTGGACACGGCTGAACTGGTTGTTCTCCACCGCGTCGCGCAGTTGGCTGTACGACACCCGGCGCACGCCCGCGTCCTGAAACACGTTCCGGAACAGCAGGAACCCCAGGACGAGCAGGAGGATGTAGCCCAGTGGTGAGCCGAACTTGAACCCACCTTTCGTGGGTGTTGGCTTGTCGCTCTTCTTTCCGCGCGGGCCCATCCCCGGCGGCAGGTCCTGTGGCTTCATCGTCGGCACGCTCGCCCTCCCCCTCCCCCGTACACACCGACACCATGTCGTGTGACGGTTCCCTCAGCCGGCCAAAGATGGTCACCCCCGCCAAGCCGTCAACCGCCGGGCGTGATCGGACGACAACGAACGAGGTCGGGACTGTCCGATCAGCGGCAGTCGACGCGGACCAGGGGCTCGCCCGCGAACTCACTGCCCAACAGGTAGCCGCGGCCGTCCTGGAGGAAGGTCACGGCCTCCGACTGGGCCTGGCTGGCGCCGGGCACCTCCACCACCTGCGCCTGGACGAAGTCCTCCAGCCGCTTCGCGTCCGGGCGGCGCAGCTCCCACACGCGGGTGTACGTGCGCACCAGCAGGCGCTCGCCGGAGGGGTGCAGGGCGGCGGCGGTGGACAGGCGGTCCACGTCATCCGGCACGCGCAGGGTGCCCAGCTTGCGCGCCTTGCCGGTGGCGCCGGGCTTCAGGCCCTCCACCGAGTACAGGTCCCCCAGGGACGCGCGCGTCTTGGTGAGGATGCCCACCTGCCCGGAGCGGCTGTCGACGATGAGCGACTCGGCGTCATGGGCGCCGTCCTCGTAGGTGAAGGGCAGCGCCTCCACCGCGAGCGTGGCGTTGGTGACGGACGTGGGCTCCGGCAGCCGGAACAGGCGCACCTCCTTGCGCCGCTCGAAGTTGTCGCCGGTGTCCGCCAGGAAGATGCAGGACTCGTTGCCGCCGGGCGCGCACGGGCCCACGGCGATGTCCTCGATGTCGCGAGGATCCGCGCCGGTGAGGCTCAGCGTGGCCTTCACCGCGCCCGTCTCGTCCAGGGCGAACAGCTCGAAGGCGTTGTTGGAGTCGTTGTGTCCCCAGAAGATGCCCGGGTGGCGCTGGCTGGCGGCCAGGCCGGACAGCTCCGGGACCTGGCGGGGCACGGCGCCCGTCTGGCGGCCGTCCGTGTAGAGCAGGCAGCCCTCGAGCCCCGTGGCGGGCACCTGGTGCATGCCGGCGTCCGGGGCGCTGGAGGCCGAGGGCGTGGGCCGGGAGCTGGAGCAGGCGGCGGACAGCAGGAGGCCCGCGGCGGCGACCAGACGCGTGGTGGGGCCCACGGTCAGTGGTCCAGGTCCAGCAGCCGGGCCAGGGTCTTCGCGTCCGCGTCGGGGAAGCGGTACTGGCCCATCTCCTCCAGCGCCACCCAGCGGTGGTCATGCACGCGCAGGTGGTGGATCTCCGCGTCCGGGTGGCTCAGGCGGCAGCGGAACACGCGGAAGTCGATGTCGTAGGTCGGGTACTCGTGGCGGGTGTGCATGACCTGCTCGAGCACCTGGATCTGGACCCCCATCTCCTCGAGCAGCTCGCGGGCGAGCGCCACCGTGTCCTGCTCCCCCTCCTCCACCCGGCCGCCCGGGAACTCCCACAGGAGGGGCAGCGACGCGGTGGGAGGACGCTGGGTGATGAGGTAGCGACCCATCTCGTTCTGGAGCATCGCGCCGACGACGCGCACGTGACGACGGGTCATTCACTTCTCCTCGATTGGGGTCCCACAGATGGAAGACAGGGTGCGGCGGCGTAACACAGCCCCTGTCCGGCGCCAATGCGCAAGGCCCCTCCTGGGCAGCAGCGTGCGCACGGCCGGGACGCGCCGCCACCCCACCCAGCCCTGTCGTCCAGGGGCGGGGCCAGGGTCGCCCAAGCGGGGTTCCGGCGGGCCCGGAGGGGGCCTGGAGCCGCCTGGATCCTGGGGGAAGCGGGCTGTTGGGGACTTCACGTCCCGGGGAGGCGCCCCCCGGCCGGGCCACCGTCCGCGAGGGGTGCGTGTGGGATTCAAGTGACGTGCGGGCCGGATGGCGCCATGCTCGGGGGATGACACAGAGTCGGAGAGAGCGGGCCGAAGCGCTTGGCGCCGCGCTGAAGGCAGCGCGGCAGCAGGCGGGGCTCTCCATGGAGGAAGTCGCGGAGCATCTGGAACTGGGCGTGGAAGTCCTGGCCCGCGTCGAGCGAGGGGTGATGGTCCCCACCATCCCCACGCTGAGCCGGCTGTGCGCCCTGATGAAGCTGGACCCGGACAGTCTGCCGGACCTCCCGGAGCTGAGTGATTGACGCGTCTGGCGGGCCCCTTTCCGGCCCGCCGGCGCGTCGCCCGTCTCTTCAGCCCAGCCGCCCCACGAGGTGCGGCTTCCCCTCCTCCGACAGCACCCGGAACGCCACGCCCGCGGACTCGCGAGCCGTCTGGAACGTCACCCGGGATGGCAGGAAGAGGGGCTTCTTGAAGTCGCAATCCAGTTGGAGCGCGTCCGCGTGGGATGCATCCCCCAGCTCCGCCACGCAGCGCGCGAGCGTCCACATGCCGTGCGCGATGGCGCGAGGGAAGCCGAAGGGCTTCGCGGTGACGGCGGTGAGGTGGATGGGATTGAAGTCGCCGGAGGCCCGCGCGTAGCGGCGCCCGGTGTCCGCGGGGATGCTCCAGGGCGCGGGCCGGCTGGAAGCGAAGCGAGTGTCCTCCGGCGGCGGGGCCTTGCGCGCGCTGTCCTTGTCCTTCCGGTCCGCGTGGCGGCGCAGCATGGTGCTGACGGCCTGCCACAGCAGCTCGCCGCTCTCCTGGGCTTCGACGCGCGTCTCGATGTCGAACTCCTGGCCCGCGGGCACTTCGCGCTGACCGTCGAAGCGGCAGGCCACCGTGAGCGCGGCGGTTTCCGGCAGGCGGTGGTGCTGCTGGATGCGGTTGCGCACGTGCACGGTGCCCAGCACGGAGTACGGGAAGTCGGGCTGGCCCAGGAGCTGGAGGTGCAGCGGCGTGGCCATGACCTGAGGGTACGTGAGCGGAAGGAAGCCGTCGGCGTCGAAGCCGCACGCGGTCCGGTAGCGCTCCAGCAGCACGGGCGACGCGCGACAGCCATGCGCCCGCAGCGTCAGGGCCGGAAGCATGTTGCGGCCCCGGGTCTTCCCGAAGGGGATGGCCGCGCGCAGGAGCGCGGCGGGCATCGCCGGGAGCGAGTGCAGGTCGAGGATGGGAGCGGACATGCGGAGGATTCTCCGACACCCGCTCCCGCCGCGCGCGGGATTTGTGAGCCCCGCTTGCGTCAGCTCTTGAGCCCGTGCCGGCGCAGGAGCCGGTACAGGTAGACGCGGTCCATGTCCGCGGCGGCGGCGGCCTGGGACACCTTGCCTCCATGCAGCTTGAGGAGCGCTTCGACGTAGTCGTGCTCGAAAGCTTCGAGCGCCCGGCGGCGCGACTCCGCATACGTCAGCGAGGCATCCACCGCGCGAGGGGCAGCGTGGGCCATGGGATTCGCGGCATCCGGCGCCATGGGCGGAAGCGCGCTCTGGAAGACGAGGCAGCGCTCCAGGTGGTTGCGCAGCTCGCGCACGTTGCCCGGCCAGGCGGCGCGCTGGAGGCGCGTTAGGAAGTCCGGCGTGGTGAGCCTCGCGAGCTGTTCGGGCGTGGCGCCCAGCCCCGCGAGGATGCGCTCGACGATGAGCGGGATGTCCTCCGTGCGCTCGCGCAGCGACGGGAGCGGGATGCCCACCACCGCGAGGCGGAAGAACAGGTCCGCGCGGAAGCGGCCTGCCTGGACCTCCGCGCGCAGGTCGCGGTGCGTGGCCGCGATGACCCGCACGTTGACCGCCTGGTGCGTGTTGGAGCCCACGCGGCGGATCTCCCGGTTCTCCAGCACGCGCAGCAGCTTCGGCTGGAGCTCGGCGGGGAGCTCGCCAATCTCGTCCAGGAAGATGGTGCCTCCGTCGGCCTCCTCGAAGGCGCCCACGCGGCGCTGGATGGCGCCGGTGAAGGCCCCCTTCTCGTGGCCGAACAGCTCGCTCTCCAGGAGGTTGGCCGGGAGCGCACCGCAGTCCACGACGAGGAACGGCGCGTTCGCGCGAGCCCCGGCGCGGTGGATGGCGAGCGCCGCGCGGCTCTTGCCCGTGCCCGTCTCCCCTTCCAGCAGCACCGTGGCGTTGCATGCCGCCGCGCACGCCATGCGCTCGAAGCTGGCCCTCGCCGCGGCGGACGTGGCCACCAGCTCCCCGAAGGTCGCCTGCCCTTTTGCAGGCTCGTGCGTCACCGGCGGGAGCGCCTCCGCGGGCTCCGGAGCGACCTGCATCCGGAGCGCCCGCTGCGCCTCATCGCGGTTCAACGGCGCGGGCGCCACCGTCTCGTCCCGCGCTTCGTGTCGCGCGGCCGAATAGCCGCCCGTGGATCCGCTCCGCACCCGGGCTCGTGACTGGCGCCACCGGACCCCATCCACGTAGGTCCCTGGACCTTCATCCTGGGCCCGCGCGCGCGCCCCCTTCTGCTCCGACTTCATCTCGCAGTGGAAACGCGGCACGGCGGACTCCTCGCTCGGCAGGTTCATTGAGGAAACGGTCCCCCCCGGACCGGTGACGGATGGTGGACCGCGCTCAGTAGGCGCGGAGGATCTTCAGGCGCCAGCCCTGCGGCCACAGCTCGTCGTAGGAGCCCCGGTAGCCGCTGTAGTCCGAGCCATACAGCTGGAGCTCGCCCGCGGTGCCAGGCCGCCACACCGCCGTGTAGAGCGTCTGCCCGTTCACCACGTACGGCTCCAGCAGCTTCAGGCGCCAGCCCTGCGGCCACAGCGAGTCATACGTCGCGCGGTAGGACGCGTACGTGACGCCGTACACCTGCACCTCGCCCTCGGTGCTGGGGCGCCACACGGCCGTGTAGTACGTCTGCCCGTTCACCACGTACGGCTGCAGCAGCTTCAGACGCCAGCCCTGCGGCCACAGCGAGTCGTACGTCGCGCGGTACGACGCATAGGTCGCGCCGTAGATTTGAATCTCCCCTTCCGTGCTCGGGCGCCAGACGGCCGTGTAATACGTCTGCCCGCTCACGACGTACGGCTGGAGGATCTTCAGGCGCCAGCCCTGCGGCCACAGCTCGTCGTACTTCGCGCGGAAGGCGGTGTACGTGGCGCCGTAGAGCTGGATCTCCCCTTCCGTGCTGGGGCGCCAGACGGCGTTGTAGAGCACCTGCGTGCCCACCACGTACGGCTGCAGCGTGTGCAGCCGCCAGCCCTGCGGCCAGAGCTGATCATACTTCTCGCGGTAGTCCGCGTAGGTGCGGGCGTAGGCCTGGATCTCCGACTGCGTGCTCGGCTCCCACACCGCCGTGAAGGTGCCCGGGAGGTTGGGGACGCCCACGTCCGTGTACTGGGTGATGCGGCACGCGGCCGTGTTGGGCAGCGGCACCTCGTTGCGGCGCAGCGCGCAGGCGCGGAGGGCGGCGGCGGCCGCGGCGTTGTCCGCGCTGTAGTAGGTGGAGCCCGGCGTCATCCAGATGGGCGACGCGGGCGAGTGCGGGTTCTTCGCCACCTCCGACGTCGCGGTGGCGCGGATGCCCAGGTCCAGCGCCACGCCGTCGTCGTAGCCCAGCTGGTTGTTCGTGCCCATGCGGTGGCAGCCCAGGCACACGTTGCCGGCGACCTCCACCTTGTAGGCCTTCCACGTGGCGAAGTCGGCGCCGATGAAGCGGTACGGCTGGTCGCGGTTGAAGCCGTAGTCGCCCGCGCCCGGCAGCTTGTTCACGCCCGTCAGCTGCGTCAGGTACGGCGAGCGGATCAGCGCCCCGTTGTCATGGCAGCGCACGCAGCGGATGGACGCCGTGTCCGCGGGCGTCTTCCAGCTCCACGCGCCCGTGCCCTTGGAGGGCGCCTTCACGGCCGCGCCGTAGAGCGTGCCCAGCGCCTGGTAGAAGCAGGTGGCGCCGTTCTTCTTGTTCGTCTGGATGACGGCGATGTCGCCGTAGTAGTTCGCCGCGTTCCCCTGCTTGCGGCAGTGCGCGACGATGGACACGTCCGCCGTGTCCTTCAGCACCTGGAAGCGGCTGCCGGGATCGCACTGCTCGTTGAGCCGGTTGGGCCGGTCACACTTGCCGTTGACGTGGTTCGTCGTGGGAACGAGCGTGCCCAGCTCGCAGTTGAAGTCCGGCACCGTCGCGCCGATGGCCGCGTCACACTTGGCCGCGTACTGCTCCAGCGTGTCCGACAGCGCCGATGACTGCTGGGCGAGGACGGGCTCGCCGGAGGACGACACGAGCCGGTGCTCGGCGTTCACTCCGGTGCCTTCACCACACGCACCCAGTCCAACCGTGGCGGCCAGACCCAGCAGGGCCCACGCCGCGCGCAACGAAGTCTTCATGACGACTGCCTCTCGCTTCCCTGGAGACACGGCGACGACGCGCGCGTGGAGGCATGCCATCCCGTCAGCCGACGGACGGACCTGTGACCCGGGACCCCTCCCAGGCGTGTTCCAGCACCCCTCGTGGGCCTTTACGCCGGGGCTTCTGGATATTCCCGGACAATTCCCGGGGGCTTTTCCGGCGTGGTCAGCGCACGGTGAGGTCGACCACGAAGCCAGCGGCGGCGTCTCCCTCGCGGGAGGCGTCGATGACGTCGGGGCGCTCGTCGCCCACCCACAGGCCCAGCACGTCGTACACCAGCCACTGCGCCAGGGACCGGGATGCCCCCTGCGCGGCCTCGCGCGGCACGCCGGAGAGGGCGCCCTGCGCCTCCATCGAGGCGCGGGCCAGCCGGGCCGGCATCACCCACAGCTCCGGGCGCACGAAGGCGGGCACCAGGAAGAGGCAGAAGGCGGCCTCGGTGCGGGAGAGCAGCGCGTCCAGGCGCTCACGGCCCAGGCGGAACGTGGGCAGCCACTGCCCCTCTCCGCGCTGCTCCAGCTTCGCCACCGGCACGCGGACGACACGGCGCGTGCGCACGAAGCCCTCGCGCTCCACGGACACGATGAAGGCGATCTCCGAAGCGGCTTCCTGCGGAGGCTCCGGGTGGCGGTGCACTGTCATGGACAGTGACAGCGGCGACGCCACCAGCGAACCCAGCGCCGCTTGCACATGCGCCAGCTCCGAGCGCAGCCCTTCGAGCAGGCCCGCGATCAGCTCCGGCGTCTCCTCGCGGAAGCGCTGGAGATGGCGCTGGGCGGCTTCCGACTCCACGCGGCCCACCGCGCCCACGAGCAGGTCCTCCAGGTCGCGGTCGCGCAGCCAGGTGCGTCCGCCCACGGGCACCGCGCGCGTCACGTGCAGGTGGCGCAGGGAGGCCGTCAGCGTCGCGGGCTCGGAGGGCTCGGAGGGAGGTGCGTGCTTGTCCTGCCCTGCTCCGGCCTGGAGGTAGGACTGGAGCGAGCGGGCGCGGAAGCGGGCCCGGGGAGACGGATGCTCCAACATCTTGCGCACCAGCCGCCGATCCGTGGCGTTGCGGACGAGCGACAGCGTGGCCAGCTCCGCCTCCGACGAGGCTTCATCTGGTGCGCACCACAGGAGGAACTCGATGGCCGCCTTGCGCAGCACGGGCTTCCTGCCCATGCGCCAGGTGACCTCCTTGCGCCAGGCGACCAACCCATCCAGCCCGGGCCGCGCGGGCGTGCGGAAGCGCGGCCACATCTCCGCGCACTCCTCCGCCAGCCACACCAGGTGCGTGAAGCCGGGCAGTGACTCCAGCTTCGCGCGAGCGCGGGTGCGCCGCTCGAACGCCTCCGGCACGCCACGCCGCACGGAGGCGCGGAACAGGCGCTCCTCCAGCCACAGGAGCGTGAGCGCCAGCGCGGGCTCGGCCTTGCGCATCGTGCCCTGGCAGTGGTCGAGCACGAAGCGCGCGTGGCCCAGGTCGGCGGCGGTCTCGAAGTCGCTCTGCACGAGCGCGCCCAATGCGCCGCGCAGCCCGTCCACCGGAGGCGCGTCGAAGAGCGTGAGCAGGTCGCAGAGGTTCTCCACCACCGCGGGCGGCCCGCCCACCTCCACGGTGCGCGCCAGCAAGAGCCCCGCGCGCGAGCACCAGTCCGGCTCCTTGCGCCCGTTGGGATAGCACGCGAGGAAGCCGCGCATGCCGCTGCGGCCGTCCTGCGACGTGGCCAGCGCGAAGAGGCGCTCACCCAGCACCTCACTCGCCTCACGCCACGGCATGCGCGCGGCGCGCGTGCGGATGAAGTCGGTGAGCTTGTCGCGGCCACCGTCGCGGGTGTCGGGAAGCAGCGAGCGCAGCTGCTCCAGCAGGTCCACGGACTTCGCGCCCGTGCCCATGACGTACTTGAGGTCCACCTCCACCGCGTCCTGGAAGCGCAGCGCGCGGCCGTCGTAGGTGCAGGGCACGTCACGCACCAGCGTCGACAGCGTCTCCGGGCGGCGCTTGAGGTAGCGCGTGAGCACCGTGGAGACCGTGACGGTGCTCTCCTTCTGGATGCGCTCGGCGCTCTCCGTGTCGCCCGCCTCGCGAAGCGCCGTCACCGCGGCGTCCCGCCTCGCGAGCAACTGCTTCAACAATCCCGGGCGCGGCTCTTCGTAGGGCCAGAGCAGCTCGCTGAGGGTGGACAGGAGGAAGAGGAGCTCGGCCGGGGTGCGCTCTCCCGGGGACAACCGCTCCCACGCGGCGGCCTGGGCGCGCGTGCGCTCCTCCAGCGAAGCACCGCGCACCCAGCGGGCGAAGTCCTCGCGCCACTCCGCGCTCGACGCCACGGCCTCCTGGGGCGCCGCCGCGGCGACGCGCGCGTGGAGGGCCTGGAGCGGCTCCGGCCAGGAGGAGGCTTCCACCAACGGCATGAGGCTCACCCGGACCTCGGAGTGCTGACGGGGACCAGGGCCGTGGGCTCCGGACTGGGGGCCACGGTGATGATCACGGACTTCGACGTGGGCGTGCGGCTCTTGTCCGCGAAGCTGCCCACCGGCACCAGCACGTTCGCTTCCGGGAAGTAGGTGGCCGCGCACTGGCGCGGGATGTTGTACGGCACCACCAGGAACTCGCGCGCCACCCGCGTCTCTCCCTGGAAGTGGCTGGTGAGGTCCACCTTCTGCCCCGCCGTCAGCCCGCGCGCCTTCACGTCCTCCGGGTGCAGGAACACCACGCGCCGCCCCTGGTGGATGCCCCGGTAGCGGTCGTCCAGTCCGTACACGGTGGTGTTGTACTGATCATGCGAGCGCAGCGTCATCATCATCAACTGCCCGGGCTCCAGCCGGTGGCGAGGCATCTCGTGCACCGTGAAGTGCGCCTTGCCGTCCTTCGTCGTGAAGCGCCCCTCGCGCGGACCGTTGGGCAGCGCGAACCCACCGGGCTGGTGCACGCGGCGGTTGAAGTCCTCGAAGCCCGGGATGCACCGTTGGATCAGCTCACGCACCCGGTCGTAGTCCTCCACCAGGGACATCCACGCCACCTTCGAGCGCGCCCCAAGCACCGCTTGCGCCAGCCGGGCCACGATGACGGGCTCGCTGAGCAGGTGCTCGGACGCGGGGGCCACGGCGCCGCGCGACGCGTGCACCATCCCCATCGAGTCCTCCACCGTCACGAACTGCCGCCCCGACGCCTGCACGTCGTGCTCGGTCCGCCCCAGGCACGGGAGGATGAGCGCGCGCTGACCGTGCACCAGGTGCGCGCGGTTGAGCTTGGTGGACACGTGCACCGTGAGCCGCGCACGCCGGAGCGCCCGCGCGGTGAACTCCGTGTCCGGCGTGGCCGACAGGAAGTTGCCGCCCATGGCGAAGAGCACCTTCACGCGCCCGTCGTGCAGCGCCTGGATCGTCCCCACCGTGTCCAGGCCGGTGTGGCGCGGCGGCGCGAAGCCGAACTCCTTCGACAGCGCGTCCATGAACTCCGGCTTGGCGTGCTCCCAGATGCCCATGGTGCGGTCGCCCTGCACGTTGCTGTGACCGCGCACCGGGCACACACCCGCGCCCTGCTTGCCAATGCTGCCGCGCAGGAGCGTGAGGTTCACGATCTCCTGCACGTTGCCCACCGCGTTCTTGTGCTGCGTGAGCCCCATGGCCCAGCAGAAGATGGTGCGCTCCGAGCGCGCCAGGATGTCCGCCGCCTCTTCAATCTGCTCGCGCGCCACCCCGCTCTGCTCCACCACTTCGTCCCAGGACACCGTGGCCAGGTGCGCCACGTACGCGTCGAAGCCCGTCGTCTTGCCCTCGACGAAGGCCCGGTCCACCACCGTGCCCGGCGCCTTCGCCTCGCGGTCCAGCAGCGCCTTGCCCAGGCCCTGGAGAAGCGCCACGTCGCCGTTGATGCGCACCTGGAGGAACAGCTTGTTCAGCGCCGTGCCCGGGCCGAACAGGTGCAGCACCTCCTGCGGGTGCTTGAAGCGGTTGAGCCCCGTCTCCGGCAGCGGGTTGACGCTGACGATTTCGCAGCCCCGGCGCGCGGCGGCCTGGAGCGCAGTCAGCATGCGCGGGTGGTTGGTGCCCGGGTTCTGCCCGATGACGAAGATGGCCTGCGCGTGGTCGAAGTCCTCCAGCGTCACCGAGCCCTTGCCAATGCCAATCGTCTCCGACAGCCCCGTGCCGCTGGACTCGTGGCACATGTTCGAGCAGTCCGGCAGGTTGTTGGTGCCGAACTGCCGCACGAACAACTGGTAGAGGAACGCGGCCTCGTTGCTCGTGCGGCCGGAGGTGTAGAAGGCCGCCTCGTCCGGTGAGCCCAGCGCGTTCAGCTCCTCCGCCACCAGCGCGAAGGCCTCGTCCCAGGAGATGGGCTCGTAGTGCGCCGCGCCCTCGCGCAACACCATGGGGTGCGTGAGCCGGCCCGCCTTGCCCAGCCACAGGTCGGACTGCTCCGCGAGCCGCGCCACGCTCCACTCACGGAAGAACTCCGGCGTCACGCGCTCCTGCGTGCCCTCCTCCGCCAGCGCCTTCGCGCCGTTCTCGCAGTACTCCTGCACGGACCGGTGCGAGGGGTCCGGCCACGCGCACCCTGGACAGTCGAAGCCGTCCGTCTGGTTCACCTTCCAGATGAGCTTGCCGCCGCGCCACGGCCCCGCCTCACCCAGCACGTGCTTGAACGCGCTCAGCACCGCCGTCACCCCGCCCGCCACCGTCTTCACCGGCCCCACGTCCGGAGCCCGGTTCTCCAACGGAGGCTGGGCCGCCGGCACCGCCAACGCGTTCCCCTTCCCGTCCTGTCCCTGCTCCATGTCCCACCTCTGCGCGGCGCGACTCTACCGCGCCCGAGCCTTCCCGACAGGCGGGGGCCCGGGCCGGCCGGCCCGGCATCTCTGAAGCGGACGCGTCAGGACTCCTGAGTCCCCGCGACTCCACGGAAAACCATGATTTCAAGCCTGACAGGGCTCTTGTAGACTGGGCTTCACGCGGAGTGCTCCCCGGCGCTCCGCGTCAACCCCCGCAGCAGGAGGCATCCCCCATGAAGGCCTTCCGTTCCGCCATCGTCGCCGCGCTGTTCCTGTCCCTCCCTGCCCTGGCCGCGCCGGTGGTCCACAGCATCTGGTCCAGCCGAGGCCTCTACGTCTCCGACAGCACCGGGCGCTACACGGTGACCAGCTCCAACACGGTCGTCGCCTGGAACCAGTCCACCAACACCGCGTTCGTGAACTTCCACGGGTTCGCGGGCGGCAACGAGTACGACTTCGAGCTGGTGGGCTCGCCGGCCATCGCGACCACCGTGGACGACATCACCGGCATCTGGAACATCCGCCGCAACGGCGCGTTCATCTGCACCGGCTGCACGGGCACCGCATACTGGCTGAGCCTGCCCGCGGGCCAGGGCAACTACTTCAAGTTCTACGACTCCACCAACGTGTTCCACTTCAGCGCCTACATCGACTCGCGCAAGGACTACTGACGCACGGCGTCCAGCGTGTCCGGGAGCAACGCTGGCCCTGCACGCAAGCCCCCCGCGGCCCCGGGGGTTCGGTTAGGGTGCGGCGCCCCCTTTCCAGGAGTCTTCCGCATGTCCCGCATCATCCGCGCCTCTCGCGGCACCACCCTCTCCTGCAAGGGCTGGGTGCAGGAGGCCGCGCTCCGGATGCTGATGAACAACCTCGACCCGGAAGTGGCCGAGCAGCCCGGCGACCTGGTCGTCTACGGCGGCACCGGCAAGGCCGCGCGGGACTGGCCCTCCTTCGACCGCATCGTCTCCAGCCTCCAGAGCCTCACCGATGACGAGACGCTGCTCGTGCAGTCCGGCAAGCCCGTGGGCATCCTGCGCACGCACCCGGACGCGCCGCGCGTGCTCATCGCCAACTCCAACCTCGTGGGCCACTGGGCCAACTGGGAGCACTTCCACGAGTTGGAGAAGAAGGGCCTGATGATGTACGGCCAGATGACGGCCGGCTCGTGGATCTACATTGGCACGCAGGGCATCCTGCAGGGCACCTACGAGACCTTCGCCGCCGCGGGCCGCTTCCACTTCGGCAGCGAGGACCTGGCCGGCCGCCTCATCCTCTCCGGTGGCCTTGGCGGCATGGGCGGCGCGCAGCCCCTGGCCGCGACCATGAACAACGCCGTGTTCCTGGGCGTGGAAATCGATCCGCACCGCGCGCAGCGCCGCTTGGAGACGCGCTACCTGGACGTCGTGGCCAAGGACCTGGATGAAGCGCTGGCCCTGGCGAAGGACGCGCAAGCAAAGCGCGTGGGCCGCTCCATCGCCATCATCGGCAACGCGGCGTCGGTGTTCCGGGAGCTGTACAAGCGCGGCATCAAGCCGGACCTCGTCACGGACCAGACGAGCGCGCATGATCCGCTCAACGGCTACATCCCCACGGACCTGTCGCTGGAGGCCGCCGCGGAGCTGCGCAAGCGCGACCCGGAGGGCTACGTGAAGCGCGCCCGCGAGTCGATGATCATGCACGTGCAGGCCATGAACGACTTCCAGGCCGCCGGCAGCCACGTCTTCGACTACGGCAACAACCTGCGTGGCCAGGCGAAGGTGGGCGGCATGCAGAACGCCTTCGAGTTCCCCGGCTTCGTGCCCGCGTACATCCGCCCGCTGTTCTGCGAGGGCCTGGGGCCCTTCCGCTGGGTGGCGCTGTCCGGAGACCCGGAGGACATCCGCCGCACGGACCGCGCGGTGCGCGAGCTGTTCCCGCAGAAGGCGTCGCTCAACCGCTGGCTGGACATGGCCCAGGAGCGCGTGGCGTTCCAGGGCCTGCCCGCGCGCATCTGCTGGCTGGGCTACGGCGAGCGCGCCAAGGCGGGCCTCGCGTTCAACGAGCTGGTCCGCAAGGGCGAGGTGAAGGCGCCCATCGTGATTGGCCGCGACCACCTGGACTGCGGCAGCGTCGCGTCCCCCAACCGCGAGACGGAGGCCATGAAGGACGGCTCGGACGCGGTGGCGGACTGGCCCATCCTCAACGCGCTGGTGAACGCGGTGAACGGCGCCTCGTGGGTGTCGTTCCACCACGGCGGCGGCGTGGGCATGGGCTACTCGCTGCACGCGGGCCAGGTCATCGTCGCTGACGGCACGCCGGAGGCCGCGCGCCGCATCGAGCGCGTCCTCACGTCCGACCCCGGCATGGGCGTGCTGCGCCACGCGGACGCGGGCTACCCGGAGGCCATCGACGTGGCGAAGGAGCGGGGCGTGCGCATCCCCGGCCTCACCGCCTAGAGTGCGGCGGATGCCACGACGCGTCCGAGCCTTCGTGATGACCGCGGTGATGGGTGTGCTCGCGGGCTGCACGCCCACCACCGCCGGGCCCATGGTGATGCGCCTGGGCCCGGGAGTGCCCCAGCAGAACTTCTTCCAGCTGGGCCTGCGCGCCGGCCCCCGCCTCAACGCCCCGCAGCTGTCGGAGCGTGGGGCGAACGACCCCTTCCAGGGCGACGCGAAGCCCTTCCAGAACGAGCAGTGGGGCATCGACATCGACGGCTCGGTGACGGTGCCCGTGAGCGACCGGCTGTCGTGGCACCTGGGCCTGCAGGGCGAGTTCGTCGGCCTGCCGGTGCCCGCCTACGGCGTCTACACCGGGCTGTCGTACTACATCGGGTCGGAGCGGCTGGGGCTGGCCCCTGCCCTGTCCGTGCGGGGCGCGTCCGACTTCGGCCTGGGAAACGACGACAACCAGAGCGGCGTGTTCGGCGACGGCAACGGCACTGTGTTCGGCCCCGCCACCAGCAGCCTGTTCGGCGTGGAGGCCACCTGCGCGTTCACCGTGCAGCCGGAGCCCGGCATGTCGCTGGGCCTGGTGCCGTTCTTCAGCGTGCAGCAGTCGCTGGTGAACCCCGGCTCGCAGGTGACGACGCACTTCTACGGCGCCGTGGTGGCGGCGCAGCTCAAGTTCGGCGAGTCGCGCACGAAGCTGGAGCTGTCCGGAGGCTTCGGCCGGGCGCACTCGGGTGACACCAGTTGGAACGCGCCTGTCATGGGCGCACGCGGAGGACGCTGAGCATGGAAGCCCTGGACCTGTGGGTGCGCAACACCTCCGAAGTGCTCACCGTGGAGGGCACCCACCGCGAGCCCGCGGAAGCAGCCCTCACCCCGCGCCCGGGAGCGGGCATTGGCGTGAAGGACGGACGCGTGGCCTACGTGGGCCCGGAGTCCGGCCTGCCCAAGGGCGCGCTCACGGACGCGACGGAGATCATCGATGCCGAAGGCGGCTTCGTGGGCCCGGGCTTCGTGGATCCGCACACGCACCTGGTGTTCGCGGGCGAGCGCTCCGCCGAGTTCGACCTGCGCAACCAGGGCGCCACGTACCTGGAAATCGCCAAGGCCGGCGGCGGCATCGCCAACACGGTGAGCGCCACGCGCGCCGCGAGCGAGGAGGAGCTGGCCACGCTCGCCCTGCCCCGCCTGGAGCGGCTGCTCGCGCAGGGCGTGACGACCGCCGAGGTGAAGAGCGGCTACGGCCTGAATCTGGCGGACGAGCTCAAGATGCTGCGCGCGGTGCGCCGCTTGAGCGCCCTGTCACCGCTGGAGCTGGTGCCCACGCTGCTGTGCGCGCACTCGGTGCCCCCGGAGTACAAGGACCGCCGCGCCGAGTACCTGGACCTCTGCATCAACGAGATCCTCCCGGCCGTGGCGCGCGAGGGCCTGGCGCGCTTCTGCGACGTCTTCACCGAGGACAGCGCCTTCACCGTGGAGGAGTCCCGCCGGCTGCTCAACGCGGGCAAGGCGCTGGGCCTCACGCCGCGCCTGCACGCGGATCAGCTCACCGCGTGTGGCGCTTCGGCGCTCGCCGCGGAGGTGGGCGCCGCCAGCGCGGACCACCTGGAGCAGGTCACGGACGAGGGCATCCGCGCGCTCGCCGCCGCGAACGTCACCGCCGTACTCGTGCCTACCTCCACCCTCTTCCTGCGCATGCGCCCCTACGCGCCCGGCCGGAAGCTGCGCGACGCGGGCGTCAACATTGCTTTGGGTTCCAACGTGAATCCTGGCTCCTCCATGACGGAGAACCTGGCGTTGGTGCTGGGGCTCGCCTGCCTGGAGAACGGCCTGTCAGCCGCGGAAGCCTACTGGGCCGCTACCCGAGGGGCCGCGCAATGCTTGGGGTTGCAACGGCAGGGGCGTCTGGCCGTGGGTGATGCGGGCGACCTGGTGGTCTTCTCCTGTCGCAGCTACCGGCATCTGCCTTATCATCTGGGTATCAGTCACGCGCGTGTGGTGGTGAAGGGCGGGCGAGTGGTGTTTCACGCGCGTATGAATCACTGCCCCTGAGTGGATGCCGCTGAACAACAGGCATCAGACGAGGGGGCAGGTGGAACTTCCCTCGTGGGCCGGCCGTTGTAGAGATCAGCTGCCACCATGTGCCGATTATTTGGATTCAGGAGTGCTGTTCCCGCCGCTGTCCATACCGCCCTTGTGACGGAGAGGAATTCCCTCCTCATCCAGTCGCGTGAACACAAGGACGGCTGGGGCATCGCCACGTACGGGCCGGAGTCCTCGCCGCTCGTCGCGCATGGCGTGGGCCCCGCGCACTGCGACCCTGACTTCGAGCGTGTGTCGAGCCAGGTCTCCGCGCGCACGGTGGTGGCGCACATCCGGCTGGCGAGCGTGGGCGCGGTGGAGCTGCGCAACTCGCACCCGTTCTACTTCGGCCGCTGGTCCTTCGTGCACAACGGCACGCTGCGCGAGTTCGCGAAGCACAAGGCGACCGTGGAAGCGCTCATCCACCCGGAGCTGCGCGTCAACATCAAGGGCACCACGGACAGCGAGCGCTGCTTCTACCTGTTCCTGTCGCGGCTGTCGGCGCGCGGGCCGCTCGACGGCACGGTGAGCGTGGAGGCGATGGCGCAGGCGCTCGCGGAGACGATGACGCTGGTGTCCACGCTGACGGACGTGCCAGGGAGCCGCGAGCCGAAGGAACGCTCCGCGATGAACTTCCTCGTCACGGACGGCGAGGCGATGGTGGCCACGCGCCGCAACCGCACCCTCTTCATCTCGTCCGGCATCGGCGGTTGCCCGGAAGTCCTGCGCGCGCCGAACACGGGCGTGCCGCTTCAGCAGTTCCTGGTCGCCAGCGAGTCGCTGTGCGGCGGGCCGCACTGGGTGCCGGTGGATGAAGAGGACGTGGTGGGCGTGGACTCGCGGCTCACGTTCCACCGCTGGAAGGTGCAGACGCTGGCGGACGGGGTGCTGAACCCGCGGCCGCAAGAGCAGCACGCGACGGTCTGAGTCAGCCCAGCCACGCGTCGAGCAACGCGGACGGACGCGCGCCGAAGGCCTCCACGTCGAGGCTCCGCGCGTCCTCTCCCTCATGGCGGAGCGTGACGCGCAGGAAGTCGCGCGGCGCGGCCTGGGGGATGCGGTCCAACCACTCCACCAGCATCGCGTGGTCACCGCCCACCAGGTCCAGGAACCCGGTGGCGTACAGCTCGTCGTAGTCCGTCAGGCGGTACAGGTCCGCGTGGTACAGCGGGATGCGGCCCGCGTACGGGTACACGATGGCGAAGGTGGGGCTGGCCACCTCCGACTGCGCCACCCCCGCCCCTTCCGCCACGCCACGCACCAGGTGCGTCTTGCCCGCGCCCAGGTCGCCAATCAGCCCCACGAAGTCCCCGGGCTGGAGCAGCTGTCCCAGCTTCACGCCCAACCGGTGCGTCTCCTCCGGAGACGGAGACACCAGCCGCCGCGAGCGCGTGGGCTGCGCATCTCCGCTCATCGCGTCCTCCGCGCCGAGACCAGGCCGCGGCCCACGAGCACGTCCGCCCGGCGTGAAGACCTGAGGCGCGGCATCGTCATCGCTCCCACCGCGTCCAGACGTGGCCCAGGCCCACCAGCAGGTCCGTGGCGATGAGGCCCATCAGCCCGCGCTGCTGGGCCATCAAATCGCCCGCGAGCCCGTGCGCGTACACCGCCGTCCACGCGGCCTTGGGCAGCGGAATCCCCTGCGCGAGCAGCGCGCCGCACACGCCCGACAGCACGTCGCCCGTGCCACCGGTGGCCATGCCCGCGTTGCCCGTGGGGTTGATGAACACGCGCCCACCGGCCTCCGCGATGAGCGTGCGCGAGCCCTTGAGCACCACCGTGCAGTTGAGCGACGTGGCCAGGTTGAGCGCCACGCCCACGCGGTGCGCCTGCACGTCCTTCGTCGTCCGGCCCCACAGCCGCGCCATCTCCCCGGGATGCGGCGTGAGCACCACGGGCCCCTTCGCCTGCCGCAGCACCTTGAGGTCCTCGGCTACCGCGTTGAGCGCGTCCGCGTCCAGCACCGCGGGCACCTCCACGGACGCCAGCAGGTCGCCAATCAGCGCGCCCGTCTCAGGGCCCCGGGGGATGCCCGGCCCCATCACCAGCGCGTCCTTGCCCTCCAGCGCGGCCTTGAGGGCCTCCAGGTCGCCCTTCCCCAGCGGGCCTTCACCCGGCAGCGGGATGCCCATGATCTCCGGCGAGTGCGCCATCACCCACGGCAGCGCCTCCGGGCGCGTGGCCACCGTGACGAGCCCCGCCCCGCTGCGCAGCGCGGACAGGGCCACCATCGCCGCGGCGCCCGTCTTGCCCGGGCTGCCCGCAACCACCAGCACGTGGCCGTAGGTGCCCTTGTGCGAATCCGCGCGGCGCTTGGGCAGCGCCTCGCGCGCGTCCTTCTCCTCCACGCGGAACAGCTCCGCCCCGGACACCGCGCGAGTCGACTCACCGCCCAGGCCGATGTCCACGCGCCGCACGTCGCCGCACAGCGAAGCGCCGGGCTCCAGCTCATGCGCGGGCTTCACGAAGCCAAAGGCCACCGTGACGTCCGCCTCCACGCACGGCGAGAAGGGCTCCGCCGTGTCGCTCTGCAGGCCGGACGGCACGTCCGCGGCCACCACCTTCGCCCCCGCGCGCCGCCACCGCGCCACGGTGCCGATGGCGTCCGCGAAGACGCCCTCCGGCGCGCGCTTGAGCCCCGTGCCGAAGAGGGCGTCCACCACCACGTCGCCCGAGCCCGCCTCCGGCAGCGCCTCGAAGGCGCGCGGCGACTCGCCGAAGCCCTCCAGCGCCTGGAGGTTGCGCTTCGCCTCCGGGGTGAGCTTCTCGGTGTCCCCCACCAGCGCCACCACCACCCGGGCGCCTCCCTCCAGCAGGAAGCGCGCGGCGACCAGGCCGTCCCCGCCGTTGTTGCCGGGGCCGCACAGCACCGTGAAGCGCCCGCCGGGGCCCGCGACGCTCCGGGCGGCCTCCGCGAGCGCGCGGCCCGCGTTCTCCATCAACAACCCGGACGGCATCCCGTGCTGGTCCTGGGCGGCCTTCTCGGCCTCACGCATCTGGTTCGCGGTGAGCACGCGCTGCATGGCTTCCAACCTCCCTACTTCGTCTGGAGCACCACCGTGGCCGCGGCCACGCCGGCATCATGGGTGAGCGCGAGCATCGCGTCCCACCCCCGCGCTTCCATCACTTCACGGGCCACGCCGGAGAGCACGAAGCGCGGCGGACCGCCCCCGCGCACCACCTCCATGTCCCGCCACTTCACGCCCGGAGGCACGCCCATCGCCTTCACCAGCGCCTCCTTCGCCGCGAACCTCGCCGCGTACGCGCTGGCCGCGTCGTGCCGGGGCGCGCAGTACGCGCGCTCCCCGTCGGTGTAAACGCGCTGAAGGAACGCCTCCGCGCGCGGACCGTCGAGGATGCGCTGGATGCGCTCGATGGAGCAGAGGTCCAACCCCAGTCCGACGATGGGCATGCGGGCCTACCCCGGGTCGCGCATCAGTTCGAGCATCTCACGCACCGCGCGCTCGAAGCCCACCAGCACCGCGCGCGCCACGATGGCGTGCCCGATGTTCAGCTCGTCGATCTCCTGGATGCGCGCGATGGCCTGCACGTTGTCGTAGTTGAGCCCGTGCCCGGCGGCCACGCCCATGCCCAGCTTGGCGCTCGCCTTGGCCGCGTCCACGATGCGCGCCAGCTCCCGCGCGCGCTCCTTCTCGTTGCGCGCCTCGCAGTAGCGGCCCGTGTGCAGCTCCACCCGGTCCGCGTTCACCTTGTGCGACGCGCGCACCTGGTCCAGGTCGGGATCGATGAACAGCGAGACGGCGATCTCCCCGTCCTTGAGGTTCTTGATGATCTTCGCGATGGACTCGCGCTGGCCCGCGACCTCCAGGCCGCCCTCGGTGGTGAGCTCCTCGCGCCGCTCGGGGACGAGCGTCACCACGTCCGGCTTGTACTCGTAGGCGATCTTCACCATCTCCGCGGTGGCGGCCATCTCCAGGTTCAGGAGCGTCTGCACCGTCTCACGGAGGATGCGCAGATCCCTGTCCTGGATGTGGCGCCGGTCCTCGCGCAGGTGGATGGTGATCTGCCGGGCGCCGGCCAGCTCCGCCATCGCCGCGGCCGTCACCGGATCCGGATACACGGTGCGCCGCGCCTGCCGCAGCGTCGCCACGTGATCCACGTTGACACCCAGTCGCTGTCCCATCGTCCCGCTCCTTGCGCTGGCGCGGTGCGGGATTGTCCAGGGACCCGGGCCCGCGCCGGCCCCTCTATTCGTGGCCGGCGTCCGGAAGTCAACCGCTGTCGCTAGCCGTTGAGCGCCTTGGAGAGCGCCTCGACGATTTCGCGGGCGTACGCCTCGTTGCGCGCCGCGTCCTCGCCTTCAATCAGGACGCGGACCTTGGGCTCCGTGCCGGAGAAGCGCACCAGCACGCGGCCGTTGCTGCCCAGCTTCTGCTCCACGTTCTTGATGGCCTTCATCACCGTGGGCAGCTCACCCAGCTCGCGCTTCTGCTTCACCACGACGTTGAGCAGCGTCTGCGGCACCGGCTGGAAGATGGAGGCCAGCTCCGACAGCGGCTTCTGCTGGCGGCACATCACGGCCAACAGCTGCAGCGCCGCGAGCGTGCCGTCGCCCGTGGTGGTGTGGTTCAGGAAGATGAGGTGGCCGCTCTGCTCGCCGCCCAGGCTGTAGCCGTTGCGGCGCATCTCGTCCACGACGTGCCGGTCGCCCACGCGCGTGCGGACCACCTTCACGCCCCACTGGGACACCGCGCGCTCCAGGCCGATGTTGCTCATCACCGTGGAGACGAGCGTCTTCTTCTTCAGCTCCTTGCGCGCGACGAGCTCACCCGTGCAGATGGCCATGATGGCATCGCCGTCCACGACGTTGCCCTTCTCGTCCACGACGATGAGGCGGTCCGCGTCGCCGTCCAGCGCGACGCCCAGGTGGGCACCGTGCTTCACCACCGCCTTGGCCAGGCCCTCCGGGTGGAGCGCGCCGCACTTGTGGTTGATGTTCTTGCCGTCCGGGGACACGCCCAGCGCGATGACCTTCGCGCCCAGCTCCTCCAGCACCGCGGGCGCCGTGCGGTACGCCGCGCCGTTGGCGCAGTCCACCACGATGGTCATCCCCTCCAGCGTCAGCTCGCGGGGGAAGGTGGCCTTCAGGTAGACGATGTAGCGGCCGCGCGCGTCGTCCAGGCGGATGGCCCGGCCAATCTTGGTCGCCGTGGGGCGGATGTTGTCGATTTCGCCGCTGGAGACCAGCTCTTCAATCTTCGCTTCCGTCTCGTCCGGCAGCTTGAAGCCGTCGCGCCAGAAGAACTTGATGCCGTTGTCCTGGTACGGGTTGTGGGACGCCGAAATCACGGCGCCCGCGTCCGCGCGCATGGACGTGGTGAGGTTGGAGATGCCGGGCGTGGGCAGCGGGCCCACCTGCTCCACGTCGACGCCCATGGAGATGAGGCCGGCGGACAGGGCCTGCTCCAGCATGTAGCCGGAGAGGCGCGTGTCCTTGCCCACGATGACGCGGTGGCGGTGCGGACCGTTGCGGATGAGGTACGCCAGGGCGCGGCCGAGCTTCATCGCGACCTCGGCCGTCATCGGATAGACGTTGGCCACGCCACGAACGCCGTCCGTGCCGAACAGCCGCTCCGTCTTCTGAGCTTCCTTGGGGGGCATGTCCATCCTGTACGCCATGTGTGCCGCTCCACCTTTCCCATTGCCGGAAGGGCTCCGGCCACTCGCGTCCGGGGCTTATACCCCGTCCGGCACGTGGGCCCGAAGCTAGGGATGCGGTGTCACCCAGGCAAGCGCCCAGGCGTGCGGACCTGGCCTGTCTACGACGCCGGGGCTTGCCCCCGTCAGCCGCCGTACAGGTCGCCGCCGCCCCGGGCCCTCCGGATGGCGTCCGCCACGGCCAGCGCGTCCCGCGCCTCGCCCACGTCGTGCACCCGCACCACGTCCGCGCCCCCCAGGATGGCCATGGCCGCCACGGAGCCCAGGGTGGCCGCCAGGCGCTCCTGGGGGCCCTTGCCGCCCGTCAGCTTCCCGAGGAAGGACTTGCGGCTGGTGCCCACCAGCAGGGGCTGCCCCAGCCCCCTCAGCTCCTCCAGGCGGCGCAAGAGGAAGAGGTTGTGCTCCAGCGTCTTGCCGAACCCGATGCCCGGGTCCAGGAGGATGCGCTCGCGAGGGATGCCCGCCTCGGTGGCCTGGAACATGCCCTCCTCCAGGTAGTCCATCACCTCGCCCACGACGTCCGCATAGCGGGGGTCCTGCTGCATCGTCTTCGGCATGCCCTGGGTGTGCATGAGGCAACACGCGGCGCCCGCGGCGGCCACCACGCCGGCCAGCGCCGGGTCCAAGTGGAAGCCGGTGACGTCGTTGATGAGGTGGGCGCCGGCCTTGAGCGCCTCCTTCGCCACCGCCGCCTTCGTGGTGTCCACGGAGATGGGCACGGTGGAGCGGCGCTTGATGCCCTCCACCACCTGGAGGATGCGCGACAGCTCCTCGTCCGCGGACACCGGGAGCGAGCCCGGGCGCGTGGATTCACCGCCCACATCGAGGATGTCCGCGCCCGCGTCCACCAGCTTCAGCGCGTGCTCCACGGCGCTGGCCGCGTCCGGGAAGCTGCCGCCGTCGGAGAAGCTGTCCGGCGTCACGTTCACCACGCCCATGAGGTACGTGCGCGTGCCCCACTCGAACCGGCGCCCGCTCAGGGTCAAGGCCGGCATGGGCGCGGGGGACAGCACCTCCTCCAGGGCCCGCGCCAGGCCGTCCGTGCGAGGGGACTTGCGGGCGAGCGAAATCAGCCGGTCGAACTGCTGGCGGCTGCCGGACAGGAGCACCTCCCCCGGGTGGTCCACGTGTCCGCCCGGCGTCCAGGTGGGCAGCTTCTCCCGCTCCTTGGAGCCGTACGGCGGCACCAGCTCCTCCTCGTAGGAGGGGCGGCCCCCGGTGACGAGCACGTGCGCGTAACCCAGCTCGCGCGACAGGTGTTCGCGGTTGCGGGGGGACAGGTTCAGGCGGCGGAGGACCAGCGACAGGTCGTCGGGACGGTCGCGGGAGATGAGGCGTGCGCGCAGCACGGTCAGGACCTCTTCGGAGCGTGAGGACGGCGAACAATCAGTGTCGCCGCTTCGCCGGGTCCAGGGAAGGGAGGACGGCAGGAACGCGCAACGGGCCCGGCGACTCACAAGGGAGGCACCGGACCCTGCGTGCGCCGCTCACACCGGCCGCGAAGCCATCACGGCGTGAACTGGATGAGCCCCATGTCCGTCTGCCCCGACGACACGAACGTCGTGGCGCCCACCGGCGTGGAGCCCTCGAACGTGAAGGCCAGCCGGGTGGAGCCGTCCGGCAACACCGCCATGAACGCGTTGGACACCTGGGTCCCCAGCATGCGCGACCAGCGATGGGTCCCCGTGGGGCTGAAGCTGGCCACGAACCGGAGCGCACCGCCCCGGGGCAGGCCGGGCGTGCCCAGCTCGCCGCCGCCCAGGTCCAGCGTGTACGCCGACACGCGGCCCTTCACCACGAGGTTGCCCGCGCCATCCACCGCCACCTGCTCGGCCACGTCCCCGGAGGGATATGTCGTCAGCACGCGCACCCAGCCCTCGCCGCCGGACGCGGTGAGCGTGCCGAACACGCCGTCATCCGGACGCACGTCGTGGGTGTCGTCATGGCTCGAATACGTCTGGCCCTGAAAGGTGAACGTCCCGTTGAAGCCTCCGGCGAACGCAACGCCCCCGTCGGGCAGGGCCGCCAGGCCGCGGATGCGGCCGATGGCTCCCCCCTTCAGTCCGTAGCCCCACACCGGCGCTCCGCTGGAGGTGAAGCGCGCCACGAAGGCCGTGCCCACGCGCATGCCCGGCGTCGCGAGCGTGGCGTTGTTGCTGCGGCCACCCATCAGGATGTTGCCCGCCGCGTCCGTGGCGAGCGCGTTCGCCTCCGTGTACTCGTCCACGGTGTAGAAGGCCTGCGACCACTGGTGGCCGCCGTCGTAGTCGAACTTCGCCAGGAAGAGGGACTGGGTCGAATCATCCCGGCTCTCGCTCATCGGGCCCGCGTAGATGTCGCCGCCGCCCAGGTCCATGTAGCCCTTGAAGTGGCCCGCGACGATGACGCTCCCGTTGGCGTCGGTGGCGACGGCGGTGGGGACGGCGATGGTGGGATAGACCGCCCCCTCCGCCCAGCCCGGTCGCTTCTCCGCGCGGAAGCCGTGCGCCCAGACGGGATTACCGGTGGGGGACAGCTTGAGCACGAACATCCCATCCCCGGCTCCGGCGGTATTGGGATCGATGTACGGCAGCGCGCCGGTGCCGAAGTCCGGACTGCCCAGGTAGGTGCCCACCACCAGCACGTTGCCCAGCGGCGTCACCGTCATCGCTTCCATGGACACCTGCTGCCCCACCCCGTACGCGCGCGACCACTGGTGCTGGGCCGCCGTGTTGAAGCGCGCCACCAGGAAGCCCGAGGGCCCCGGCAACGCCGCGCCGCCCGCCTGCGCCGGACCGTCGCTGTACCTTCCCCCCAGCACGAAGCCGGTGCCATCCGGCAGGTTGAAGAGCGCCGCCGCGTTCTCCCGCGCCGCTCCCCCCAGCGTCTTCGCCCAGGACTGGGAGGGCGTACTGCTCCCCCGGTACGTGCACCAGTCGTAGCGGAAGACCGTGTCCAGCTGCGGCCGTCGCGAAACGTTGGACGCCTCGCGCGAGGAGAACTCCGCCCCGTCATCTCCCAGCGGGAAGACGCCCACGGACAGGGTCTCGCGGTCGCTCGCCGCGCCCTTCACCTCCGCCGTCAGCCACGCGTCGTTGGCGACGGACGACACGGTGGCGATGGCGGGGCCCTCCATCGGCCGGTTGTTCCAGGTGAGGGTGCTCTCCCAGACACCTCCCGTCACCGGGTGGAACGACAGGCCCGTGTTCGTGCCCTGCTTCGCGTACAGCCGCAGCCGCGCCTGGACGAGCTCGCCGCCCTCCCCCTCCAGGTGGAAACGCAGATACGACTGATAGCGCGTGGGAGCCGCGTCCACGTACAGCGTGGACTGGCTGCTCATGTTCAGGTTCGGTTGGTCATTCCGCACCGCGCCGTCGTGCTCCGCCACCACCGTCCGCGGGTCCAGATAGGTCCGTGGCTGGCAGATCGTGGGCAGCGCCGCCTGCGCCACCGCCTTCAACGCCCCGTCCTGGACCTCGTCCCGCGCGTCCACCGCTCCGCCGCACCGTGGCAACAGCGCCAGCATCGCGAACGCCGCGGCCCCCTGCGCGCCCCGCTTCCATCCGTTCCGCATCGTCGTGTCGTCCCCCAACGAGGCCTTCCCAGCCCCGCGGTCCCTTGAAATTGCATCCGCGGTGCCAGCGCGAATCCGCTCGCGGACAGGAGACACGGCCCCAAGGGAGGGAATCCTGAGGGCCCGGAGTGGTGCCTGGAGTTCACAAAGACAAACGAAAAGGCCCTCCCCGGTACGCGGGAAGGGCCTTCGTCACTTCAGGAGGAAGCCTTGAGAGGCGTTACGCCTTCTTCGGCTCCATGTTGGGCAGGCCCTCGAGCGCGTCGAGGATCTTCCGCTTGTCCTTCTTCTCCGTCGGCTTCGGCGAGGAGCTCACGCGCGGCGCCGGGCGCTCACGGGTGAGCTGGCCACCCTGGAGGATGATGTTCACGTCCTCGGCGTCGAGCGTCTCGTACTCCACCAGGGCGTCGGACACGCGCTGGAGCACGTCCAGCTTGTCCGTGAGCAGCTGCTTGCCGGTCGTGTAGCAGCCCACGACGATGCTGCGGACCTCCATGTCGATCTGCCGGGCGGTGTCCTCGGAGTAGTCCTTGGACGAGTTGAAGTCGCGGCCCAGGAAGACCTCACCGTCGCTCTTGCCGAACGCCAGCGGGCCCATCTTCTCGCTCATGCCCCAGCGGCACACCATGGCGCGCGCAGTCTCCGTCGCACGCTCGATGTCGTTCGCCGCGCCGCTGCTCATCTCGTTGAACATGAGCTCTTCGGCGATGCGGCCACCCATGGCCATGGTGATCTGATCGAGGATCTGCTTGCGGTAGCCGTTCACCTTGTCCTCGGTGGGCAGGCTCCAGGTGACGCCCAGGGCCTGACCGCGCGGGATGATGGTGACCTTGTGCAAGGGGTCGCAGCCGGGCAGCAGCTTGGCCAGGAGCGCGTGGCCGGCCTCGTGGACGGCCGTGTTCCGCTTCTCCTTGTCGGTCATGATCATGGACCGGCGCTCCGGGCCCATGAAGACCTTGTCCTTCGCCTGCTCGAAGTCCGCCAGGTCCACGCGCTCCTTGTTCTGACGCGCGGCCATCAGGGCCGACTCGTTGACCAGGTTCTCCAGGTCCGCGCCCGTCATGCCGGGCGTCCCTCGGGCGATGACCTCCAGCTCCACCTCCGGGGCCAGCGGCACGCGGCGGGTGTGCACCTTCAGCACGCCCAGGCGGCCCTTGAGGTCCGGACGGGGAACGATGATGCGGCGGTCGAAGCGGCCCGGGCGCTGGAGCGCCGGGTCCAACACGTCCGGACGGTTGGTGGCGGCGATGAGGATGACGCCGTCGTTGGACTCGAAGCCGTCCATCTCCACCAGCAGCTGGTTGAGCGTCTGCTCACGCTCGTCGTGACCGCCGCCCAGGCCCGCGCCACGGTGGCGGCCCACGGCGTCGATTTCGTCGATGAAGATGATGCAGGGGGCGTTCTTCTTGCCCTGCTCGAAGAGGTCGCGCACGCGGCTGGCGCCGACGCCCACGAACATCTCCACGAAGTCCGAGCCGGAGATGGAGAAGAACGGGACGCCCGCTTCACCGGCCACCGCGCGGGCGAGCAGCGTCTTGCCCGTGCCCGGAGGGCCCATCATCAGGACGCCCTTGGGGATGCGGCCGCCCAGCTTGGTGAACTTCTTGGGGTCCTTGAGGAAGGCGACGATCTCCTCCAGCTCCTCCTTGCACTCGTCCACGCCGGCCACGTCCGCGAACGTGACCTTGTTGTGGCTCTCGCTGAGGAGCTTCGCCTTCGACTTCCCGAACGTCATCGCCTTGCCGCTGCCGCCCTGGAGCTGGCGCATGAAGAAGATGAAGAACAGGAACAGGAAGACGACGGGCATCCACTGCCCGAGGATGGTCAGCCAGAGGCTGTTCTGCTCCTCGCGCTCGTACTTCACGTCCACGCCAGAGGCGCGGAGCTGGTTGAGCACGGCCACGTCCGGCGCGGGCCCCGTCGTCCGGAACTTGTCGTTCGAGTCACTGAACGTACCGGAGTAGGTGTTGCCCTTGACGGAGACGGCACGGACCTTCTTCTCCTCCACCTTGGTCAGAAGCTGGGTGAAGGTCGGTTCCTGCACCTGCTCGTTGCCTTGGGAGAAGAAATTGTAGAAGGCGACGAAGAGGACGATCAGGATGACCCAGAGCCCGATGGTCTTGTAGGTCGAACGCACGTTTCAGCTGCCCTTTCGGTACTCGGCGGGATGAGGGCCGTGCCAGGAAGAACCCTGGCGAAGTTCGTCATGTGCCCGGCGCCCGCCCGTGTGCAGGCCAGCGACGGACCGTATCAGCAACAGCAAAAAGCCCTCAACTATTTAGGGGACCGCGACCATCCCCCGATTCGAAGCCTCGACTCTATAACGGAGGGGTCTTCCGTTCGCTCGTGAGCGGAGGAAAGGCCCACAGCGAGTGTCGGGAAGCCACCTCGCGCGAAGCCGCTCCAGGTTCGACGGAGCGCGGCAGGACGCCGGGAAGCCACAGCGGAGCACCGCGCGCGTCCACCACCACCGGTTGCGCGTCGCGCTCCTCCGAGGGAACGCGGGCATCCACCATCACGTCCTGCACCTTGCGGTGGCCCGCGCGCGTCCGGACGCGGTCGCCCTGCTTTCTCGAACGCACCATGAGTGGCCACGCCGTCCCCTCCTCCAACATCAGGGCCAACACGCCCGGGGGCGGAAATCCTTCCGCGGCCACCAGGAATCGCCACGCGCCGAAGTCCCCCTGGGCCCCTGGCCCCGCGAGCACCAGCGGCGCGGGCGGTGATTCCCCTCCAGGCCCCACGCAGCGCACCCGCCCGCCGGTGGCCTTCAGGAGGAAGCCGTCGCTCAGCGGCATGACGCCCCCGCGCGCCACCACCTCCCGCGCGCGCTCCAGCGTGGCGTGGTCCACCCGGGCGCCCGCCGCGCCCAGCAGCCGTGCGAGCACGCGGCGCCACAGCGGCGGCTCCAGGGCGCGAAGGCCCACGGCGTCCAGTCCGCCCCCCGGCAGCGCCAGCCGCGCCCACGCCCCGTCCGCCAGCCCGTCGAGCAGGGCCTCGTCCTCGGAGGCGAGCCGCGCGAAGGTGGCCAGGTGCTCCACCGTGCTGAAGCCCGCCGCGCGGTTCAGCGCGGGGAGCACATCCAGGCGCATGCGCGTGCGGAAGTAGGAGGGGTCCGCGTTCATCGGATCCACCACGAACCCCACCTCCTCGGTTGCCAGGAAGGCGAGCACGTCTTCGCGCGAGCACGCGAGCAGCGGCCGGAGGAGCAGGTCCGCGCGCGCGTGGATGGCGCGTGCGCCCCGGAGCGCCGTTCCCCGGGACAGGCGCATGAGCAACGTCTCCGCCTGATCGTCGAGCGTGTGGCCGGTGGCCACGAAGTCCAGACCGCGCTCCTGTCGCAGGACCTCCAGGGTCGCGTACCTCGCCTCGCGCGCCCGCGCCTCCATCCCCGCCCCGGGCGACAGCTCGAGCCTCCGGACGTGGCAGGTCAGCCCCAGGCGCTCGGCCAGTCCTACGACGGAGGTCACCTCCCGCGCGGCCTCCGCCCGGAGGCCGTGGTCCACCGTCACCACCTCCACGCGCAGCGCCAGCGCCTCGCGCACGCGCGCCGTTCCCACGAGCAGCGCGGTGGAGTCCGCGCCTCCGGAGACGGCGAGCAGCACCGAGCGCGAGCGGGCGCCGTGCTCGGAATACGAGCGGGCGAGCTTGCCGGGCAGCGAGGAACTTTCAGGAGATGCGCGAGGCATGGCGCCAGCGTTCGGAATGGAGTGTCAGATGACCGGGTTACAGATTCGCGGTGGACGGAAGGCGTGGGGATGCATTCCATGATCCCCACAACGGAAGGACGCGGGGCGGAAATAGAACGGCGCTTCGCGGTTGTTGGTCGGACGTTCTGGACTTCATGACGTTGGACCTAGGGGTCCCCCCCCTCCCCCTCTGGGTCCACGGGGCCGCTCGGAGATTCGCTCCCTGCGGTCCCTCTTTCCGAAGCGCCCCGGTCTCCCTCGCGGAGGCCGGGGCGTTTCTCTTTCCCTACCTGCCGCCCATTGTCGGAAGTGGGGCGTTCAGCCCGCGGGCGCACGTTTGAGTGCTCCGAAACCGTTGACCCTTCAGGGCGTCTGTCGGATAACCGCTCCGGTGTGTTCAGGTCGTCACCTCGAATCCGCCCCGGAGACCCAGGCATGGCAGGCACCGACAAGCGCAAGCAGTCGCTGTACTTCCCCGAGGAGATGCTGAAGGAGATCCAGGAGGAAGCGAACCGGCAGGACCGTTCCCTCTCATGGGTGGTGCAGCAGGCCTGGAAGATCGCCCGCGACCGCATCAAGTCATTCCCTGCCGTGAACGATGTCACGGGCGACGAGCGCACGGACCCGCGCGAAGAAAGGCCTTAGACAGGGCAATGGCCACCACGGATCACCGCAAGCAATCACTCTATTTTCCCGAGGACATGCTGGAAGAGATCCAGCGTGAGGCGACCCGGCAGGATCGTTCCCTGTCGTGGATCGTCCAGCAGGCATGGAAGGTCGCCCGCGCTGACATCCGCCGCATGCCTTCGGTCAACGACGTGCTGGGCCCCCTGCCTCCACGGCCGGTGGCTGCCGCGGCGCAGACGGCCACCTCCGCTCCGGCGGTGGTGACCTCCAGCGCTCCGGCCTCCTCGGACGAGCCCTCCAAGCCTTAAGGGCTCCGTCCACCCCGGCCCCCGCAAGTCCGACACCGCGCTCGACGTTAGCGCGGGGCGGGCCGGGAGGGCCGGGCGCAGTTGGTGAAGACGATGCGCGGGGCTTCCTTCAGCGCCTGGACCGGGCTGGGGTACGTGCTTTTCATGTACGCCGCCGCGATGTTGGCGTCCGTGCCTCCCAGCTTGCGCGCCGTCACCGGGTTGCGGTCCGGGTCCTGTCCCGCGTTGCCCAGGATGCTGCCGTAGCCGTCCCCTCCCTCCAGCAGGAACGTGGACATCGCCACCCGGTAGCGGATGGACGCGTCGTCGCGCGCGGGGATGGACACGTCGCGGCCGCGCACCCGCAGCGCCGTCACCCGCTGGCCCGCGGGACGCCCGCAGTCCACGCGCAGGGTGGTGCCCTCGGACACGTGGAGGAACGCGCCGGACGGCGACACGATGGCCTGCCCTTCCAGGGCCAGCGCCTCCACGGAGTGCTCGAAGAGGTCCACGAGCTGCTTCTCCGTGAGGTCCACCGTCACGAGGAGGTTCTCGAAGAGGATGACCTCGTGCAGGACGCCGTCGGTGAGCGGCCCCGTGCGCAGGGACGTGCGGGTGACACACAGGCCTTCGTCGCGCAGCGAGCCGCCGTTGATGATGCCCAGGTCCGTGGGCTTCGCGGCGCCGTCCTCCGCGTGGAGGAACGCGTCCGCGGCCAGCTGCCCCAGCGCGTTGTTGTCGTGGCGGGTGAAGGCGGAGCCCAGCTGGACCTCCTCGCCCAGGTAGCCCACGACGGCGTCGGGGTCGTCCACCAGCGGGGCGCAGGAGTCGTTGTACGCGAGGCAGCCGGGCAGCAGCGTGAGCGCGGCGAGCGCGGCGGTGAGGTGGCGGCGGTCCATCAGTAGGAGGCCCTCAGGGTGAGGTAGCCGGACACGCCCTCGCGCGGCAGCAGGCCGGTGACGCGGTCCGGCCGGGGCACGTCGTCGCGCAGGTCGTGGTCGAAGAGGTTCTGTGCGTAGAGCGTCACCTCGAAGTGCTCCCAGATGGGCTCGGTGCGCAGCTGCGCGGTGATGAGGCTGTAGGCGGCAATCTCGTAGCGGCGGATGAGCTCCAGCGTGGAGCGGTTGTTGTTGCGGCGCTCGGCGCCGGAGCGCACCACCACGTCCAGGTTCACCCAGTCCCCCAGGGGCATGGACACGCCCGCGTTGAAGCGTGCCTGGGGCACGTCCGTGAGCAGCCGGGACTGCTCCGGCAGCTCCAGGTCCTGCGCGCGGGACAGGCTGGCGTTGACCCACGCGGCGGCGCGCTTGGACGCCTCCAGGCGGGCCTCCGCCTCCACGCCGTACACACGCACGCCCAGCTCGCGGTTGCGCAAGGGGACGATGTTGCCGCTGGTGTCCACCGGGGTGATGGGCGAGGCGAAGTTCTGCAGGAAGGCGTTGGCGCGCACACGCACGCGGGTGTCGCCCGCGGCCTGGACCAGGTCCATGCCCAGCTCGAAGGTGTCCACGGTGGTGGGATTCAGGAGCGGGTTTCCCTCGAAGCGGCCCTGGTTGTAGTCGGTGTCGGGGATGCGCTCGACCAGCTCCTGGGGCGTGGGGGCGCGGAAGGCGCGGCCGTACAGCGCCTTGAGCACCAGCGCGTCCGACGCGGCGATGACCAGGCCCACGCGCGGGTTGACCCGCACCACCATCTTGCTGGCGTCGAGCGTGCCCGTCGCCTCCGCGTCGGGGAGCTGGGTGGCGTCCAGGCGCAGGCCGAAGGTGAGCGTGAGCGCGGAGAGCACGGTCCACTGGTCCTGCGCGGAGAGGCCCAGGTTGAGGCGGCGGGAGGCCGCGCCCTTCGTGAGGTCCACCAGTCCTTCAGGGGCGGCGGGGCTGGGGCGCAGGCGGCCGTCGAGCGTGAAGTTCGTCGTGTAGTCGTACTGGGACAGCGACTGCTGTTCGGCGACGAAGCCCAGGGTGAGGTGGTTCTCCTTCGCCAGCGCGAAGTCCGCGTCCACGGAGGCCGTCACGGTGCGCACGGTGACCCGCGTCTGCTCCTGGAGTCCCTCGGGGAAGAGGCGTTCCACGCCATCGCCGGTGCGGAAGTCGAGCGGCGTGAGCTGGAACAGCCGGTCGGTGGACTGTTGATCGAAGCCCAGCCGGGCGCGCACCTGGCCGCCGTCGGAGAGGGGCCGCTCCCAGGTGAGGTCCGCGAGCAGCACGTCCCAGGACAGCTGGGAGTCGTTGCCCACGGTGTCGAACAGGCCGACGAGCGCGTCGCGCTTCTCGGAGAGGTAGCGCGCGGTGACACCCAGGCGGCCGGCGCTGTCCAGGCCGTAGGACACACCTCCGCCCGCGTTGACGAGGAAGCGGCCGTCACGGGTGCGGCCCGCGGGCTGGTCCACGTCGCGCAGGCCCTGGGCCACGGACTCGTCGTCGAGCGCGTCGTGGTCGATGACGAGCGAGTCGCCTTCCTGCGTCCAGAGGTCCAGGTCCGCGAACAGGCGCAGGTCCCCGGTGGTGTGCGCGGCGGACAGGTGGCCGTCGGTGGCGAGCGCCAGGCGGCCGTCGTCGCGGGGGACGCCGCCGGTGGTGATGGCGCCGCGGACGCCGTCGGCGTGGTTGGTGACCAGGTTGACGACGCCCTGGAAGGCGCCCGCGCCGTAGACGGCGGAGCCGGGGCCGCGGATGACCTCGATGCGCTCCAGGTTCTCCACCGGCAGGTTCATGAGCGCCTTGCCGTCGAAGAAGTTGTTGAGGCGGTGGCCGTCGAGCAGGAAGAGCACCTCCGCGTCGTTGCGCAGGCCCCGGATGGCGGTGCGGTGGAAGCCCTGCACGTCGCGGCTGACGGACACGCCGGGCACCACGTCCAGCACGTCCGCCACCGTGCGGGCGCCCAGCGCGATCATCTGCGCACGGTTGAAGGAAGCGCCGATGGCCGGCACGGTGCGGACGGCCTCCTCCTGGAGGGTCGTCACCGCGAGCACGTCCTCCGCGCTGTAGAGCGCCAGGTCGTCGTCCATGGTGCTGCGGGATGAGGACGCGCGGGAGTCAGTGCGAGGTTCCGGAGGCACGTCCGCGTTGAGCGCGGCCATGGCATCGTCGGAGCTATTGCCCGCGCGGCCGGAAGTCCGCGAGTCCGTACCGCTCGCGCGAGCCGGGGCCCGAGGGTCGGACGCCTCCGTTCGGGTCGGCGCGCGCGAGCCGTCCGTTCGGGCAGTGCGTGAATCCGGCACCTCCGTCCGGGTCGAAGCGCGCGGGTCCGTACCGCCCGTGCGGCTCGAAGCACGCGGGTCCGTCCCCTCCGGACGACCCGAGGAAGGAGGCGGCGTCGGAGCGCTCCCCGCGTCATCGTCCTCCCCTGCCCCCGACGGCGGCGCGAAGGCATCGATGTCGGGCGAGGACCTCGGGGCTTCACGGGTCCCCTTGCGGACCGGCGGCACTCGGACCGGCGGTGGCTCCGGGGTCTGCGTCCCCACCATCACCCTGGCGGGCCGGAGCGCGGACATGAAGAGCGGTGTGCGCGCCCCATCCACCATCGCCGCTTCGACGAAGTACTCCACGCCGGGTGACACCATGTGCTCGGCGGGAATCACCGCGCGGTACAGGTCTCCGTACTGCCGCTCCATGGGGACCTGGACGTACGGCTCGCCCGGGCCGCGATAGCGGACGAAGAGCTCCAGCACCTTGCCGCCATCCACCAGCGTCGCATCCAACTGGAGGGGCTGCCGGACCTCGGCGCGCGGCGGCGACGCGTGCAGCAGCGCGGCCTCTTGTGCGTGGACGGGGGCCGCGGCGAACACCACGGCACAGAGGATGAGCGAGCGAGGAAGAACGGTCCGCAAGATTGACGACGATGGTCCGTTGCAGGGCCATGCGAGTCAAGCAAGCCACCTGCCCGCGTCCCGCTGATTTTTTGCCGCCCCCGCGAGCGCATGCGACGGTGCCTGTTGCTCCATGCGCGCGTCGCTTGCCCTTCACCTCGCTCTCTTCCGCCGCCAACGCGCCCAGATCGCCCGGGTGGTCGAAGGCCGCACCGAAGCCTTCCGCGCCTACGAGGCCCGCTACCGCCGGCGCACGAGCACCTATCAGCGCGTGGTCCCCCTGACCCACGTGTACCAGCGCATCGCGGCGTCGGACCTCGTCTACGTCGGCGACTACCACACGCTGCCGCTCGCCCAGCAGACCTACCTGGACCTCGCGGAGCGCGCCCTCGCCTCCGGCCGCCGCGTCGTGCTGGCGCTGGAGTGCGTGGAGGGCCGTCATCAAGCCGCCCTCGACGCGTACCTCGCGGGACGCCTGCCCGAGCGCACCCTGATGTCCCGGCTGGGCCATGGCCCCACCCCGGGCTTCGGTCCCGGCGCCGGCATCCGCGCCGTGCTGGCCTTCGCGAAGCGCCTCAAGCTCCAGGTGGCCGCCATCGACCGGCGGGCCCAGGGAGAGCGTTCGCTCGCGCTGCGCGACGCCTTCGCCGCGGAGCGCATCGCCCGAGTGGCCCGTGCGGAGGACGTCCCGCTGGTGATGGTGCTGGTGGGCCAGTTCCATGCCGCGCCCTGCCACCTGCCCGCGCAGGTGGAGCGCGCGTTGGGAGACGCCCATCCGCGCCGCGGCCTCGTCGTGTACCAGAACGCGGAAGGCCTCTGGTGGCGCCTCGCGCGCGAGGGCCGGCTGGGCAGCGCGGAGGCCGTGGAGCTGGCGGACGGCGCGCTGTGCCTGATGAACGCCTCGCCCGTCCTCTGCCAGCAGAGCTTCCTGGACTACCTGGAGGCCGAAGGCGACGACGCGCCCCTCCTGGACCGCAGCGCCGCGGAGCGCTTCCGGGACATGGCGGAGCTCATCGGCGGGCTCGCGGGCGTGCCCGTGGGCCGCGAACTGGACTCGGTGGAGGTGACGACGGCGGCGGACGGCGACGTGCTCGCCCGCATCCGCCGGCGCGGCCGCTTCACCCAGGCGGAGCTGTCCCAGCTGCGCAAGCACATCCTGTCGCGCGAGAGCGGCTACATCCCGCGCGCGCGCACGGCCTGGCTCGCGTCGCTGTCCCTCAACCACGCCGCGGAGGAGGCCGCCCACTTCGTGCGCCACTGCGCAGTGGGCGACGCCATGGACGCCCCGCGCGGCGCGTCCGAGGCCTTCTACGCACGCTGTCTGGAAGAGGCCCTGGGCTTCTTCGGCTCCAAGCTGATCAACCCGCGCCGCACCTGCCCCAACGTCGCGGAGTGGGCGAAGCGCTTCGGCGAGGCCCGGGGCCTGGAGCGGCAGATCGCCGCCTTCGTGCTCGCCCACAAGGCCACGGAGTCCGAGGCCCCCGACGAGGCCGTGAAGCTCCTCCCCCTGCGCCGAGACCGCCTGTTCCACGGCGTCAGCCACGCGCTCGGCTATCTCCTGGGGGACAGCCTCTACCGCGCCTTCGACGCCGGTCAGGTGGACACCGCCGGCATCCGCGCCCTCTTCCGCGACCCGTTCGTGGATCCGCGCGGTGCCTACCTCGCCTGGGCCGCGCGCCTGCGGGGCCTCTAGGCCCGTGGTAGCGGCGACCCAGCTGAATTCCGCGGCCGCTTGAAGCTACATTCCAGCGGCATGACCCCATCCCCTCGTCCGCTCACGGGCGTTGTGTCCGCTGTCCTCCTGTCCCTCGCCGTGGGCCTCGTGCTGCCCGGGTGCTTCTCCACTCAGAGCGCCTGCGTCCATGGCTCGTCCATCTACTTCTGCAATGAGGACACCGAAGACGAGTGCCGCGACTTCTGGTGCGACGGCTGGGACTACTGCGGCTACTTCGACGGCGACTCGTGCGAGGACGTGGGCTTCTCTGACGGCGAGGTGTACCTGAACAGCTTCTCCGAGCCGAGAACGCCGGAGTGGAGCTGGGGGACGCCTTCTGGCGGCTCGGGCGGCGGTGGTGGTGGCGGAGGCAGCAGCGGCGCGTGCGCCTACTACGACGGGAACCTGAACCGCGTGCTCTGTGAGCAGCGCACCTCGGCCTCCAGCTGTTCGGGCAAGTGGATGGGCAGCGGCACCAACTGCTCCAGCCTCAAGTGCACGAGCAACACCGACCCCAACACCTGCACCGTGTCGGGTGGAAGCTCGGGCGGCACCTGCACGCCCACCTACCAGGGGCCCACCGGCGACGCGCAGGTCTACACGCAGTGCGCTTCCGTGTGGAACTACCGGTGCCAGCAGAAGAACGACAGCGCCGCGGACCAGAACTGCCTCGTCTACGACTCGCTCGAGGCGACGGTGGACTGCCCGTACTGCCCCTGATTCAACGCACCACCGCACCGGGCCGGTGGGCCGCGAGATAGCGGTCCACCGGCAGCGGGAGCGCCGAGGCTCAGGCGCGGTTGGCGATGGTCTTCGGCGGCAGCTTGAGTACCTGGCCCACCTTGATGTGGTCCGGGTCCTTGAGCTGATCCTTGTTGGCCTCGAAGATCTTCGTGTAGAGCTTCATGTCCCCGTAGATGTCCTTGGCGAGCTTGCTGAGCGTGTCGCCGGACTTCACGGTGTGGACGCCGTAGGGCTCGGCGTGGGTCACGGTGAGCATCACCATGATCTCGTCGTTCCACTTCGGGTGCTTCGCCTTGATCTGATCCCACATGCGATCGCGGTCGAAGGCATGATCGACGGCGCCCTTGATGACGAGCTTGCCGTTCTCCTCGCGCGTTTCGATCTTCGCGCCCACGTTCTTCGCCACGTCCAGCACGTCCTGGTAGTCGTTCTGCAAGGCCATCCGCGTCCTCCTGTCGTGAGGGCGCGAACTCAAGCACCCCGCCCCCTGGCCATGACGGACCGCCGGGAAAGACGTGAACGAAGCTCAACACTGCGCAAGCAGGAGCTGTTCAGAGCACCACGTCCGCGCCGGGCTCCGGTGCGACGTTCAGCTCCTTGGGCGGAGCGAAGGTGCCGTCCGGACGCAGCTCGCGCAGGACCTCCTCGCGGCTCAGGCGCACCGCGCGGATGGTGCCATCCGGCGACAGCGCGTAGACGCAGTCCTGGTCCGCCCCGCCCACGAAGAGGCCACCCAGCGCGGGATAGAGCATCACCAGCGCGAGCTCCGTCTCCAGCGGCCCCGGGAAGAGCACGTGCGCGTGCGCGGAGAACTGGGGCCGCTCGCCGTCCGCGTCCGGCGCGACGGACACCGGGATGAGCCCCTGGTGCAGGGGCAGCTCCTGGAGCTTCTGGCGGCCGTCCTTGCTGAACTTGAAGCGGAAGTCGCCGCCCAGCAGGTACAGGTTCGAGTCGTCGAAGCCCTGGAGCACATAGACGGTGATGCCGTCGTCCTCCTCCAGCACGACGGGGTTGAGCTGCTTGCGGCCGTGCACCTGGAAGACGCGCTCGCAGGCGGTGCTCACGGCGCGGGCCAGGGCGTCCATGCCTTCGGGAAGGGACTCGACGGGGAAGTCCTCCATCTCGCCGGAGAACTCGATGGGCGCGCGGTACGCGTATGAGGGAACGAACACGTCCTGCGGATTGAAGCGGCCGAAGACGGAGTACCAGGCGTTGCCGCGCGGCACGGTGAAGAACCAGTTCATCCGCGAGCGGTCCAGGTCCGGACGCGCCAGCAGCAGGTCCGTGGCGCTGATGGCGCCCTTCTCCGATTCGACGATGTACCGCGCGCGCTTCTGCACGCGCTGGAGCTCCGCGTCCGCCACCAGCACCCCCGAGGCTTGCGCCGCGTCCGGCGCGTCCACCGGGGCCTGCGCCACCTCCGCCTGGGGCGCGCTGGAGTGCGCGCGGCAGCCAGCGGTCAGGGCGACGAGGGCGACGAGGAGACTGCGAAGCATGGGGACTCCCGCGGACGTAAGGGCCCGGTCAGTCTGTGCCGGCCGGGGCCCTCGCGTCACGTCCCCCAATCACGGCGGGACCTCAGGCGCCCTGCTGCGTGGGCGCCAGCGCCGCCTTGATCTTCTCCTTCAGCGCCTTGCGGCGCTCCTTGAACTGCGCGCGCGTGGTCTCATCCACCTGGCCGTTGCTGGAGGCGCGCGCGGCCTTCATCTCCTCGTGGAGCTGCCTGGCCTCCGCCTTGAAGCCGTCGGCCTGGGCCTGCGACAGGCGCCCCTCGGCGACCTGCTTGTCCAGCCGGTGCTCCATGCGGCCGAACTTGTGGCCCCCGCCGCCGTGCTTGCCCCGGCGCCCTTCGCACTGGCCGGCGTTGGCGTTGGAGTCGGACGGCGCGGCCGTCTGGGCGAGCACGGGCACGGCGAGGAGCAGCGTGGCGACGGCGGTACCGCGAAGCATGGACTTGAGCGACATGGTGTGTGGACTCCGGGTTCAGGTCAAAACGCTCCGGGAGCAGCCGTGCAGCCTGCTCCCCGTCGCGCTCTGACACTGAAAACCCCGGAGCCCGCCGAAGGTTAAATCGCCTCCGGAAAAGCGCCGGCTACTGGCAGTCCGCCAGGCCGTAGGTGAAGTCCTGGCGCGGCGTCTGGCCCGGGTCCTGGTTGATGGCCGCGATGCTCAGGTCCGTGTACGACACCGTCTGCGTGCTGCCGATGACCATCTGCGTGCGCTGCACGCGCGTGGTGGACAGCACCACCTTGCCAATCGAGCCGGTGGGCTCGACGCGGTAGCAGTTCATGATGCGCGGATCCACCGTGGAACGGCGGCACTGCGTGTACTGCCCCAGCACCGTGCGCTTCTCATACGTGCAGCGGCAGTCCCAGGGGTCATAGGCCTCCACCACCGTGGCCGCCTCGTAGCCCGTGGCGGTCTGCACCACTTCCAGGTAGCTGCCATCCTGCGGCTGCGTGCAGCGCATCAGCGTGTCGCCCACGGCGCCCTGCTTCACCTCCGCCAGCGCCGGCTCCACCTTCACCTCGGCGCCCGCCTCGATGGCCTGCAGCGGATCCCTCGAGTCCGCACCCTCACAGCCCAGGCCCAGCAGCGACACACCCAGCAACACGACCGCGGAAAGACGCAGCGACACCTTCATGGACGACTCCTACGAATGGGGGGATGTCCGGGAGGACCCGGACATCTCTCCTGTAGGCTTTCCAGGCGGCCGGGTGCAACGCCCTTCTGCGTCACGAACGCGATACGGGCTTCAGGGCACGCGTGGCCATGAAGGTGGGCAGGAACGTGGAGAGCAGGTCCTTCCCTCCCTCGTAGTTGTCCTCGAACAGGTTCGTGAGCACGAAGCCCGCCTCCATCTGTCCGCCCAGCTGATCCTCCAGCGAATGGCCCACGACCATGGGCTCATCCTTGTCGGTGTAGCGGCGGCGCTCCTCGTCCGTGAGGCTGGTGAAGTCCGAGTACGGCATCGTGTACTTGAGCCGCATCACGCCCTTCTCCTCCTCCGCCGGGTCGAAGAGGTAGCGCACCGGATTGCAGATGCCCGACAGGAGCACGCCACCCGGGCGCAGCACGCGGAAGGCCTCGCGCCACACCGGGAGGATCTCCTCCGCGAAGCAGTTGGAGCACGGGTGGAAGATGAGGTCGAAGCTCCCGTCGGCGAAGGCGGACAGGTTCCGCATGTCGCCCTCCACGTACTGGAGCGTGAGCCCCTCGCGCTCGGCCACCTTGCGGTCCTGCGCCAGCTGCGCGGGCGAGTTGTCGAACACGGTGACGTTCGCGCCCGCCGCCGCGAGCACCGGGCACTGCTGGCCTCCCGCGCTCGCCAGGCCCAGCACGTCCTTGCCCTTCAGGTCCCCGAACCACGCACGCGGCACGGGCTTCGTCGGGGTGAGCACCACGCTCCAGTCACCTCGTCGCGCGGCGGCGATGACCTCCGGGGACACCGGCAACGTCCACTTGTTGCCCCGTCCCACCTCGCCGTTCCACGCCTCGCGGTTGTACGTCCGCACGTCCAGCTCAGTCTTCATGCAGCACCCTTCCTTCCATGCCCCCGGCCACGGTGACGACCTCGCCCGTCACGTGGCCTGAGATGCGATCCGACGCGAGCGTCACCACGACGCGCGCCACGTCCTCCGGCTGCCCCACCTTGCGCAGCGGCATCGTCCGCGTGACGCGGCCGACGAACTTCGGGTCCGTCAGCTTGTCGCGGTTGCGGTCCACTTCCGTCCAGCCCGGGCACACCACGTTGACGCGGCCCATGGGCGCGATGCGGTGCAGCTCGTTCTTCAGGCTCTTCACGAAGCCCGCCGCCAGCGCGCCCTTGGCCGCCGCGTAGTCCGTGTGGCCCGCTTCCCCGAAGAGGCCCGCCGTGGAGCTGATGATGACGATGGTGCCCGTGCCCGTGGTCTCCACGTGACGCAGGAACGCGCGGCAGCTCAGGAACACGCTGTCCAGGTTCTGCGCCAGCGTGCGGCGCCAGCGCTCCAGCGACATCTTCCACAGCGGTTCATCGGGCGCGGGGTACACGCCGGTGTTGCACACCAGCACGTCCAGCCGGCCCAGGTCCTTCACCGCCTGGGGCACCAGCGCGTCCACGTCCGCCTCCACCGTGAGGTCCGCGCGCACGGCCGCGCCGCCCACCTCGCGCGCGAGCGCCGCCGCCTTCTCCTGACTGCGGTGGTAGTGCACCGCCACCTTCGCGCCCTCGCCCGCGAACGCCCGCACCAGCGCGGAGCCGATGCCACCCGCGCCGCCCGTCACCAGCACGCCCTTGCCCTGCAGTCCCGTGTCCATCGCTTCGCGACTCCTCGTGGGCTCCCGTCAGAGCGGGAGGAATGCGCGGCATGATGCCCGAGCCGTCCGGTGCGGACAGCCGGGACGAAGAGGCGGTGTTGGGGGATGCGCTGCGAGCCGGGCAGCGGGACGAAATCCGCGCCGGACTCCTGACAGCGCCGCGCTACGGCGTGGACAGCCGCGCGCGGATGCCCGCGACGAGCAGGTCCAGCCCGAAGGCGAACCGGCGGTCGAAGTCCCGGTCCAGGATGGCGTCCACCGCGCCGGCCGCGTGCGGATAGCGCGCCGAGGCAAGCTGACGCAGCGCCCCTTCCCGCTCCTTCGCTTCGGCGTCCTGCGCGGTGAAGCCCTGCTCCTCGATGGTGAAGCCCAGCACGTAGTCGAGCACGGTGAAGGCCGCCCAGCCTGCTGCTTGCGAGTCGAACCCCGCCCGCGCCAGCGCGCCAATCACGGTGTCGGAGACGCGCAGCGTGTGCTCGGACACCACGAGGGTGCCGGCGTAGACGCGAGCGCCGTCCCGGTGGGCCAGGAACGCGCGCCGCAACTCCTCCGCCACGGTGCGCACCACCGGCTCCCACGGTGACTCCGGCGTCAGCGTCCGCGCCACGTCCCGCACCAGCGTGTCCGCCATCGCGTCCAGCAGGGCCTGCTTGCCCGGGAAGTGCCAGTACAGCGACGGAGCCTGGATGGAGAGCGCCTTCGCCAGGACGCGCATCGTGAGGCCCTCCAGGCCGTGCTCGTCCAGCAGCGTCCACGCCGCCGCTACCACCTGCTCCCGTTGGATTCGCATGCCCGCGCTGACCCTCGCTGGCTTGACAATCTAACGCCGTTAGTTGATCCCTAACAACGTTAGTTTGACGCCTTCGGGCGGGAGGTCGGTCATGGCGGAGGTCCTCGATGTGGCGGTGGTGGGAGGCGGTCCCACCGGGCTGTGGCTCGCGTGCGAGCTGGCGCTGGCGGGCGTCCGGGTGGAGCTGTTCGAGCGGCGCGTGGAGGCCGTGCGCGAGTCGCGAGCGTTGACCCTGCATCCGCGTTCGCTGGAGGTGCTCGCGCTGCGAGGGCTGGAGGACCGGTTCCTGAAACGGGGACGGCCGCTGCCTACCGGCCACTTCGCGATGCTCGACACGCGCCTGGACTTCAGCGTCCTGGACACGCGCTTCCCCTTCACGCTGTTCCTTCCGCAGGCGGTGACCGAGGCCCTGCTGGAGGAGCGGGCGCGGGAGCTGGGCGTGGCCATACGGCGAGGCCACACGGTGGAGGCCCTGCGCCAGGACGGCGAGGGCGTGGACCTGGAGGGCTCCACGGACGCGGGCACGTTCCGCATCCGGGCACGATTCGTGGTGGGCGCGGACGGAGCCCGGAGCGCGGTGCGGAGGCTGTCGGGCATCCCCTTTCCGGGGACGGACGTGACGCGCACGGCGATGCTCGGGGACGTGACGTTGGGCGCGCCGCCGGTCCAGCCTGCACTCGGCATCTCGAACGAGCGGGGCGGCGTGATGGTGGTGCCCATGGCGCCGGGCGTCCACCGCATCGTCGTCACGGATCCGCTCCGGGAGAAGGCGCAGGTGCGCGAGCCCGTCACGCTGGAAGAACTGCGGGAGAGCACGCTGCGCATCGCGGGCTCTGACTTCGGCATGCGCGAGCCCCGGTGGCTGTCCCGCTTCGGCAACGAGACGCGGCTCGCGGAGCGCTACCGGGAGGGACGCGTGCTGCTCGCGGGAGACGCCGCGCACATCCACTTCCCGGCGGGAGGCCAGGGGCTCAACGTCGGATTGCAGGACGCGATGAACCTGGGATGGAAGCTCGCGGCGGTGGTGAAGGACGGCGCGCCGGAGGCACTGCTCGACAGCTACTCGCGCGAGCGCCGTCCCGTGGGTGAAGCATTGATCCACAACACGCTGGCGCAGACCGCCCTCATGGGTGCCACGCGGGAGACGCTGGCCCTGCGCGAGTTGCTGAGCGGCCTGCTCCGCGAGCCCCGGCTGAACCGCCAGCTCGCGGACAACATCGGGGCGCTCGACGTGGGCTACGCGCCGCTGGACATGCCCGCGCCCGAGACACCCTCACCGCTGCTGTCCGAGTGGTGCGGCCGGCGCCTGAGCGACCTGGAGCTCTCACGGAGGGACGGCGCGGACGCGCGGCTCTACGCGGCGCTGCATCCGGGCCGGTGGCTGCTGCTGGGCCTGGGCGAGGACGACGCACGCCCCCTGCCCCGCTGGGAACCCGGCTGGCCCTCCCAGGTGACGACGTTGCGCGCACGGGGCCACGTGGGACGCGGAGACCTTGAAGGCGTGGGCGGCATGCTGGTGCGCCCGGACGGGCACGTCGGCTGGGCCTGGGCGGCATAAACAGCCCGGATGCCCGAGCAGCATGGAGCGAAGCTTCCTCTCGCTGACCTCGCGAGGTGGCTCATGGCGCCTCGCGAGGGCCACGTGGGGGCGAAATACAAAGGCCCGGGACGTATCCGCCCCGGGCCTCGTGTGGTGGCTCCGCGAGTGGCGTCCTCAGCCCAGGCGCAACAACTGCCGGGCCTGCTCGGGGGTGGCAATCTCACGGCCAGCGGCACGGGCCCGCTTCGCGGCCTCCGCCACCAGCTCGAAGTTGCCCTTCGCGAGCACGCCCTTGGACAGGTAGATGTTGTCCTCCAGGCCCACGCGCGCGTTGCCGCCGCGCTTCGCGGCCTCTTCCACGAACGGGAGCTGCTGGCGCCCCACGCCCGCCACCGTCCAGGAGCTCCCCTCCGGCAGCGCGGCGATCATGAAGTCCAGCACCTCCGGCCGCGCCTGCAGCGTGCCCGGCACGCCCAGCACGAAGTCGAAGTGCGCCGGCAGCTCCACCAGCCCCTCCTTCGCCAGGTAGCGAGCCTCGTCGATCATCCCGACGTCGAAGCACTCCAGCTCCGGCTTGAGGCCGATGCTCTTGATGCGCTTCGCGATGTCGCGCACCAGAGGCCGGGGATTCCAGAAGACTTCCTCCCCGAAGTTCACCGTGCCCGTGGTGAGCGTGGCCATGTCCGGCTTGTCCGCGCCGGTGAGCGTGAGCCCGCCGCACCGCTCGTCCACGTCCATGCCCACCGCGCCGCCCGTGGACACCTGGACGAGCACGTCCGTGCGCTTGCGGATGGCGCGAATGGCCGCGCGGAACAACTCCGCGTCCTGCGACGGCTTGCCCTCCGCCGTGCGCACGTGGATGTGCACCATCGCCGCGCCGGCCTCGCGGCACTTCGCCGCGTCCTCCGCGATCTCCTCGGCGGTGATGGGCAGGTACGGCGTCTGCTCGCGCGTCGTCTCCGCGCCCACCAGGGCGGCGGTGATGACCATGGGCCTGCTCATCGCTTCACCCGCTGCTTGTCCTTGGGCACCACGCACGTGCCCGAAGCGCGGCACACCACCACCGCCTCCGGCAGCACGTCCGCCGCGGAGTCATTCACGTCCGGCCGGGGCTTGATGACCTTGCGAGCCTCGAAGCGCATCTTCCGCGACGTGTTGCCCTCGCTGATGATCTCGCCCTCCGCCTCGATGAAGTCGCCCGCGTACACCGGGGCCAGGAACTCCACGGAGTCGTAGGCGCGAAACAGGCCCTCGTCCCCGTCCGAGCGGATGCACAGCTCCGTGGCCACGTCCCCGAACAGACCGAGCATCCGCGCCCCGTCCACCAGGTTGCCGCCGTAGTGCGCGTCGTGGCTGCCCATGCGCAGCCGCAGTACCGCCTTGGTGCCAGTGCTCACGTGGGTTCCCCCTGGTAGTGGGAGTCCGCGGACTCCGTGCCCTCTTTCTTCATCACCGCGTGCACGATGTAGTTCGCCACGTCGGACGGCTTGGTGCCCGGCCCGAAGCCCGCGTCGAAGCCCAGCTCCAGCGCCAGCTTGTGGTCCACGCGCGGCCCGCCCAGCAGCAAGAGCGTCTTGCCGTGGATGCCCGCCGCCTTCGCCGCGTCGATGAACTGGCGCGAGTTGTCCTTGTGCACGTCGCGCTGCGTGACGACCTGGGACACCAGGATGGCGTCCGCGTGCTTCGCGGTGGCCTTCTTGATGAGGTCCTCGTTGGGCACCTGGCTGCCCAGGTTGAACGCCTCGAAGCCGGGGTAGCGCTCCAGGCCGTAGTCGCCCGCGTAGCCCTTCATGTTGAGGATGGCGTCGATGCCCACCGTGTGCGTGTCCGTGCCCGTGCACGCGCCGAAGACGACGATGCGCCGGCGCACCTTCTCCTTGATGAGCGCGTTGAGGTCATCAAACCCCATCTTGCGCACCACCACCTCCGGCACGTCGATCTCCGCGTAGTCCAGCGTCACGTTGGAGCGGGCGTAGACGACGAAGAACGTGTACTGGTCCGCCGCGCGTTCGGCGGCGGCCACCTTCACGTCCGTGAAGCCCATCTTCTTCGTGAACTGGGCGGCGGCCTCCTTGGCCTTCTCCGACAGCGGCACCGGCAGCGTGAACGACAGCTGCACCATGCCGTCGTCGCGACGGTCGCCGTAGGGGCGGATGATCTGCTTGCTCGGCTTCACCATCGAACTAGCCCTTCTTGCCCTTGGGCGGCGTGAACGACACGCTGGTGCCCACCTTCTCGGCCACCGCGGAGAAACGATCCTTCTTGCCCTGCTCCATGTAGAAGACCACCGACCACGTCGTCTTCCCGTTGCAGCCCACGTACGTCACGGTGTCCACGTTGCCGCTGCCGTCCGGCGCCGCGTCCGTGTCCATCTTCGTGGCCGCCGGCTGGCCGCCGACCTTCAGCATCGTCCAGCTGTCGCCGCCCATGTTCGCGAGGATCTTCGTGCGGCACAGCTCCGCCTTCATGCCCGCGGTCTGCACCGTGCCCACGTCCACCATGAAGTACGCGTCGCCAGAGGGCGCCAGGAACTTCTCGGAGCCGTCCACGTTGGAGCGCGTCCACGCCGCCGGGGCCTTCAGCGCGATGTTCTTCACCGTGACGCTGCTCAACGCATCCGCGCTGCCGCCCGCGGCCATCATCACGGCAACAAAGGTACTCAGGATCATGACGCCTCCAGCATTTCCAGGAACGGATTGAAGTAATCCGGCGCCTTCTCCAGCACGCCGTCCAGGCCCTTGCCACCGGTCTCCTCGCGCTTCACGTCGCCGAAGCGCCCCTTGCCGATGGCCGCCACCATGCCCTCGGTGTGGCACTCGCGCAGCAGCTCCTCCGCCTTGGCGAAGACCTCACGCGCGCGGTTGGCGATCTTCCCGTCCTCGCGAACGGTGAACTCCTCGTCGATGCCCCGCGCCGCGCGGTGGATGTACGACGCGGACTTGAGCGCCACGTACCGGTCCGCGAGCAGCGGAGTGTGCATGGCCTCCGTCATCATGCCCAGCAGCTGGATGCCCTGCCGCGTCCAGATGGCCACCAGGTCCGCCATCACGTCGTACGCGTGGCTGAAGAAGATGTCCGTCTCCTTGTGCTTCGTGGGCGGCATGTACTTGAGCGGCGCGTCCGGGAAGCAGCGGCGCACCAGCATCGCCTGCGACAGCTCCAAGAGCAGCGTGTCGTCCCGGTACGGGTCGATTTCGTACGAGTGCCCGATGCCCAGCTGCCAGTCCTTGAGGCCCGCGCGCTTGGCGAAGCACTCGTTGATGAACTGGCTGGCGATGACGGTGTGGGCCGCGTCGTAGGCGTCCGCGGTGGTGATGTAGTTGTCCTCGCCGGTGTTGATGATGATTCCGGCCAGGGCGCAGATGCGGCGGCTGAAGTACTGGTCGATGAACGTCCGCCGCATGTTGATGTCGCGGAAGAGGATGCCGTACATCGCGTCGTTGAGGAGCATGTCCAGCCGCTCGTACGCCGCGCAGAAGGCGATCTCCGACATGCACAGGCCGGACGAGTAGTTGGTCAGCTGGATGTAGCGCTTGAGCTTGCGGCTCTCGTCGTCCAGGGCCTCGCGCATCACGCGGAAGTTCTCCTGGGTGGCGTAGGTGCCGCCGTAGCCCTCCGTCGTCGCACCGTGGGGCACGTAGTCCAGCAGCGACTGCGCCGTGGAGCGGATGACCGCGATGACGTCCGCGCCCGCCTGGGCCGCGGCGCGCGCCTGGTCCACGTCGTCGTAGATGTTGCCGGTGGCGACGATGACGTACTTGTGCGGCGCGGGCGACATGGGGAACTGCTCGCGCAGGGCGTTGCGCTGGGCGATGCGGGACTTCAGCTCCGCCATCGCCGCGCGGGCCTCCTCGCGCACGGCGTCGCGGAGATTGGATTCCATCTCCGGAGACAGCGCGCCCAGCTTGTCCGTGGGCAGCGCGGTGATGCGCTCCACGGCGTCCAGCGGACTGCTGGCGCCCAGTTGCAGCGCGCGGCCGTACCAGTACGCGGCGCCCCGGTTGAGCACCCCGGCGGACTGCAGCTTGTCCACCATGAGGTTGGCCAGGGGTACGCCGCGCGTACCCGCGCCGGAAATGCCAAAGAAGCGCAACACGGTGCGCTCATTGGAAACAGTGGTGTTGCGTTGGATGAGGTCGAAGATCGGATTGACGATCTCGTCCGCCAGCTTGCGCGCTTCGGCAATCCGCGCGTCGTCGATGAACGGGCCTGACATGCGCGCACCCTACCCGAGCGCAGCGTCCTTCGGCTCAAGAACACGGCCCCCGCACTGCCAGCAAACGATGCCGCACCGCGCCTCTTGAATGGCGAGACGCATCACGCAAATACCTTCTCACCGAAATTTCATTGCCGCCTCCAGCACCGAAGAATCGGTGACGAGGACTACCGGCAATTCGGTGAACACACCGAAATGACGGTGGAAGGCACCGCCGACCTGTATCCAACCTGTTGAATTCACAAGGCCCGAAGGGTCGGCACGAGGCGTGCTCTAGGGGTGGCCCGGTTCCCCCGTAACCCAAGGAGTCCCCCTTGAACCGACGCTCGTTGATGTTCGCCGTCCTGCTGTCTGGCGCCCCCGTCCTCGCAGCCGGCAACCCGCCGCCCATCACCACCGACTCGGGCGCGCCGCTGGGCACGAACCAGAGCTCCAAGACGGCCGGCCCGCGGGGCGGCATCCTCCTGGAGGACTTCGCCCTCATCGAGAAGCTCGCGCGCTTCGACCGTGAGCGCATCCCGGAGCGCGTGGTGCACGCGCGCGGCGTGGGCGCCTACGGCTCCTTCGAGAGCTACGGTGACTTCTCCAACCTCACGCGCGCGTCCGTCTTCTCCCAGAAGGGCAAGAAGACGCCGATGTTCGTGCGCTTCTCCACGGTCATCCACCCCAGTGGTTCGCCGGAGACGCTGCGCGACCCGCGCGGCTTCGCGCTGAAGTTCTTCACGGACGAGGGCAACTGGGACCTGGTCGGCAACAACCTGCCCATCTTCTTCATCCGTGACGCCATCAAGTTCCCGGACATGGTGCACTCGCTGAAGCCGTCCCCGGTCACCAACCGGCAGGACCCGGGCCGCTACTTCGACTTCTTCAGCCACCAGCCGGAATCCACGCACATGCTCACCCAGCTCTATTCGGACCTGGGCATCCCGGCGAGCTACCGGCAGATGGATGGCAATGGCGTGCACGCCTTCAAGTTCGTCAACGCCAAGGGGCAGGTGAAGTACGTCAAGTTCAACTGGAAGTCGCAGCAGGGCGTGAAGGGCCTCACCGTGGAGGAGGCCACGAAGCTGGGTGGCGAGGACTTCCAGCACGCCACGCACGACCTCTACACGAACATCCAGGCCGGGAAGTTCCCCTCGTGGGAGCTGAGCGTGCAGGTGCTGGATCCCAAGGACCTGGACGGCTTCACGTTTGATCCGCTGGACGCCACCAAGGAGTGGCCCAAGGACAAGCTGCCCCCGGTGAAGCTGGGCAAGTTCACGCTCAACAAGATGCCGGACAACTTCTTCGAGGAGACGGAGCAGTCCGCCTTCTCCCCGGGCGTGATGCCGCCGGGCATCGAGCCGTCCGAGGACCGGCTGCTGCAGGGCCGCCTCTTCTCCTACGCGGACACGCAGCGCTACCGCCTGGGCGCCAACTACCTGTCGCTGCCGGTGAACCGCGCACGCGCCGCGGTGAACAACAACAGCCAGGCCGGCGCGATGAACAGCGGCAACACGAAGTCGGACGTGAACTACGAGCCCAGCGTCACGCGTGAGACGCAGGACACGCCCTCCGCCCTCTTCTCCAACGCGCCGCTCACCGGCACCACGCAGCAGCGCCCCATCGCGAAGACGGACAACTTCGCGCAGGCGGGCGCCTTCTGGACGGCGCTCGACGCGGGCGGCAAGGAGCGGCTCATCCAGAACCTGGCCGGCGACCTGGGCCAGGTGCGCGACGCGAAGGTCAAGGCGCGCATGGTGGGCCACTTCTACGCGGCCAACCCGGACTACGGCACGCGCCTGGCCAAGGCCGTCAACGTGAAGCTGGACGACGCGAAGGCCACCATCGCCCCGCTCGCCACCACCGGCCAGCCGTGACCTGACGCACCGGGGCCGCCGGTGACGCCACGGCGGCCCCACTGCCCTCCCCTCTTTCCCGTCCCCGCCCGCACGCGCGCGGGGCCCCTGGAGATGCCCTCATGGTTCGCAAGCTGCTGCTCGGTTCGCTAGGTCTGGTGATGCTGGTGTGCACGGTGCTGACCGCCGCGTGGATGTCCCTGCGCGCTCCGGCGACGCCCGCCGGACGGCTGCTCGCCACCAGCGACGCGGAGCGCTACCTGCTCGCCGCCGCGCGCGAGGGCGAGACGGACATCGTCCAGGGGCTCGTCAAGGCCGGCACGCCCGTGGAGGCCCGCGACGCGCGAGGCTTCTCTCCCATCATCCTCGCCGCCTATTACGGCCACACCCAGACGGTGCAGGCGCTGCTCGACGCCGGGGCGGACGCGTGCGCGGGTGACAGCCGGGGCAACACCGCCCTCATGGGCGCCGCCTTCAAGGGCTACGCGGACGTGGTGAAGCTGCTCTCCGCCCAACCCTGCGCGGTGGACCAGACCAACCGGCTGGGCCAGACGGCCCTGATGTTCGCCGTCCTCTTCGGCCGCACGGAGGTGGCCGACCAGCTGCGCCACCAGGGCGCATCCCCCGCTCTGCGCGACGCCAGCGGCCGCTCCGCCAATGATTGGGCCCAGACCCAGACGCCGGACGCCCCCGTGGCGCCCACCCCGCTTCCGGACGCCCCCACCGCACAGGTGCGCTGAGGTCCGCACGCCAGGGACGGGGCCGCCTGTCAGCCGCCCCGGACACCAGCCATCCCCAGGGCTTCATTTCCCACCCACGGAGGTTCTGTGATGACCTACGGGAATGGGATTAGTCGGCTTAATAAGTGTTTTACGAGGCATACAAAAATACCGCAATATTTTGTCTAACCTTGACTCTTACAGGGGGTCCTACCGCATAACATCCCGCGTCCGATCAGGAGTGCGGGAATGAACAGCCATTGGTCAAAGCGGTTGCAGCGATGTGTGGTTTTGGCACTCGCGGGGATGTTTGGCGGTTGTGATTTCGGAATGGGCCCGGACAAGGAGGAAGCCCCTCCCGCCGCGCCCGAGGCTCCACAACAGGTCGTCGCGCAGCCGGCGGACGCTTCCGCCCTGGTGACGTGGACGGTGCCGCCCAAGGATGGAGGCAGCCCGATCCTCTACTACGTGGTGCGCTGCATCCCCGAGTGTGGCGGCGCGCTGGTGAACGCGCCCGACACGCAGGCCACCATCCGGGGGCTGAACAACGCCTTCCCCTACGCCTTCAAGGTCGCCGCGGTGAACGCGATGGGCGAGGGCCCGGGCTCCATGAACTCCGAAATCGTCACGCCCCAGGCGGGCATGGCCATCGCGACCCCCACGGTGCCGGGGCAGCCGCGCGCGGTGAACCCCACGGCGGGCAATGGACAGGCCTACGTGAGCTGGCTGGCCCCGGCGAGCTTCGGGGGACGGCCCTTGAGCTACTACAAGATCATGGCGGAGCCCGGTGGCCTCACCCAGCGGGTGAACGCCCCCTCCTCCGGGATGCTGTTCGAGGGCCTCGCCAACGGCACCGCGTACACCTTCAGCGTCTGCGCGGCCAACGAGATGGGCGAGGGTCCTTGCACCCGGGTGCCCGCGCCAGTGTCGCCGCGGAGCGGTGGCGCCCCGGTCAGCTGGGTCATGGGCTACTGGGTGGGCTACCAGAAGGACCTCTACCCGGCGGAAACCGTGGACATGTCGCTGCTCACGCACGTGGCCATGGGACGCATCCGGCCGAAGGAGGATGGAACGGTCATCAAGCTCTTCGACATCAGCGAACACGAGGGGCCGATCCATGCCCGGAAGATCGCGGAGCAGGCGCACGCCGCGGGCAAGAAGGCCCTGCTGATGCTGGGCGGCATGGATGAGCACGCGGGCTTCAAGGGCGCGACGGAGACGGTCGAGAAGCGCCGGAACTTCGCCCGCAACATCGTCGCTACCGTGCACGAGTTCGGCTACGACGGCGTCGACGTGGACTGGGAACCCATCGACCTGTCGGCGGGGGATGGGCCGCCGCTGCTCGCCCTCCTGGACGACCTGCGCGCCCTGGACGACAAGCTCATCATCACCGTGCCCGTGGGCTGGGTGAACTCCAACTTCGGCCTGAGCAAGGAGGAGAAGGAGTTCTACCCCCAGCTGGTGGCCCGCGTCGACCAGCTGAACATCATGTCGTACAAGATGAGCGGCGACTGGGCGGATTGGGAGGTGTGGCATTCCAGCGCGCTCTTCGGCGACACGCTGGCCCACCCCACCTCCGTCTCCAGCTCCGTGAAGGCGTACCTCGCGGCGGGCATCCCCGCGCAGCGCCTGGGCGTCGGCACCGGCTTCTTCGGAACCTGCTGGAAGAACGCCACCGAGCCAGGCCAGCCCGTGGACGGCCCCAACAATCCGTACGAGGAGCAGAGCGACAACCGGATGAGCTACGCCAACATCCAGAAGGAGTACCTGCCCAAGATGAAGTACATCTGGGACGCCACGGCGCGGGTGCCCTACCTCTCCGACGCCGACGCGAAGGGCCCGCAGTCCTGCAACTTCGTCTCCTATGAGGACATCCCCTCCGTGACGGAGAAGGGACGCTGGACGCGGGAGCAGGGCCTGGGGGGCGCCATCATCTGGACCATCAACCAGGGCCACCTCAAGGAGGCCCCGGCGGGTGAGCGGGATCCGCTGCTGAAGGCCGTGCACGCGGCCTTCCTCAAGCCCTAGACGTAGCGGGACTCGAAGAGCTGGCGCAACGACGGTTCGGTGCGCAGCAGGTCCAGCGTGAGGGTGGCGTGGCCGGGCACGTAACCATTGCCCACGAGCATGGTGACGTCCTTGCCCACGCCCTCCGCGCCCAGGGCCGCCGTGGTGAAGCTGGTGGCCATGGAGAAGAAGATGACGGTGCCGCCGTCCTTCACGGACAAGAGTGACGCCATCTCCGTGTTGCCCACGCTGGCGCAGTTGACCACCAGGTCGCAGAGCTGACCGTTGGTCGCCTTGGACACGGCCTCCATCACGTCCACGCCCTGGGTGGCGTCCACCTTCAGCGCCTCGTCACACAGGCCGATGGCGGACAGCGCGTCCAGCGCCTTCTGGGAGATGTCCAGCGCCAGCAGCTTGCCGCGGCTCTCCAGGCTGCGACGGGCCTGCGCCAGGCACAGCGCGCCGCTCTTGCCCGCGCCCAGCACCGCCACCGTCATGCCCGGGCGCACGTGGCGCGCCACCAGCGCGGGCGCGCCGCAGACATCCAGCGCCGCCAGGGACAGCGTGTCCGGCATGTCCGTCGGGAGCTTCGCGTAGATGCCGCTCGCGAAGAGCAGCGCGTGGCCGCGGATGTCCACGCGGTCGATGTCCGCGTGCACCGCCTTCACCTCTTCGATGACGAGCGGCGTGAGCGTCAGGCTCACCAGCGTGGCGATGCGGTCCCCGGGCTTGAGCACGCCGTTGGCGGGGTGCTTCGCGCCCAGCTCCTTCACCCGGCCAATGAGCATGCCGCCGGAGCCGGTGACGGGGTTCTGCATCTTGCCGCGCTCAAGGACGATGTCCTGGATGCGCGAGGCGATGCGCGCGGGGTCGCCGCCCACGTCGTCCTTGATCTGCTTGAAGGACGCGGCGTCGATGTTGAGGCTCTCCACGTCGATGAGCAGCTCCGCCTCGCGGCACGGCAGCGAGGGGTCCAGCTTGCGGGCGCGCTGCGGCAGCACGCCCTTCTCCGCCACGACGCGCGACAGTCCGTAGGTATCCATGGGCTCCCCCTTATCAGTCCCGCGCCAGGAGCGGCACCAGCACCGAAAGCGATCGCTCGAAGCGATACGACACGCCCGAGTGCCCGTCCTCGAACTCCTCGTGCGCCACGTCCACGCCGCCGGCCTTCAGGTCGTCCGCCACCATGCGCGTGCCCCAGCGCAGGTTGAACTCGTCGCGCGTGCCGGCGTCCAGGTAGACCGTCTTCAGCTTGCGGAAGGAGTCCATGAACTTGGGCACGAAGCGCACGGGGTCGTGCACGAGCCACCGGTTCCACACGTCCAGGCGCAGCTTCGCGTTGTGCTGCTCGAAGGGCAGTTCCAGGTTGAGCGGCTCGCCCTTCTTCGGCGAGTACGCCGCCGCCATGGCCAGGATGTTGATGACCGGGAAGTCGTCGCCGCGCACCTTGGTGGCTACGGCGCGCTGGCGCAGCTCCGTCACCCACGCCTCCACGCCGCCGGCCTTCATCAGGGAGGTGGCGGCCTTGGGCAGGTCCGGCATGTACGAGTACTCGAAGTAGGAATCCGGGGCGTGCGCGCCGACCAGGGAGAATATCTCCGGGTGGTAGCGGCCCATCACCAGCGCGCCGTAGCCACCGGAGCTGTGGCCCACGACCGCGCGGGACGCGGCCTTGGGCAGCGTGCGGAAGGTCTTGTCCACGAAGCCGACGATGTCCTTGACCAGGTAGTCGCGGTAGCGGCCGATGGCGTCGCTGTTCACCCACTGGCTGCCGCCCAGCTTCGTCCACGCGTCCGGGAAGACGCCGATGACGGGCGGGATGGCGCCCTGTTCGATGAGCGCGTCCAGGCGGTCCGGAACGGAGGGCGAGAAGCCGGACGCGTTGGTCCACGAGCCGCCGCCGTTGCCGAAGGCGTGCAGGAAGTAGACGACCGCGTAGCGCTGCGTGCCTTCCGCGTAGCCCGGCGGCAGGTACACGGTGAGCCGGCGGCGGGCCGGATCTCCCAGCGGGTTGTTCTCCAGCGCGGGGGAATGCACTTCACGCGTCTCGAGCACGCCCTTCATCAATGCCTCTCCTGGTCGCGGTGCGCCGCGCGTTCTACGCGCTGGAGCCCGGGTGCTTGCCGAACAGCTTCATCACCTGCTGCAGGTCCTCCCACGCCTTGCGCTTCTCCGCGCTGTTGCGCAGGAGGTACGCGGGGTGGAAGGTGGGCATGAGCTGGATGCCCTCGTATTCGCGCCACTGGCCCCGCATGCGGGTGATGGGGGTGGTGTCCCTGAGCAGCGTCTGCGCCGCGAACTTGCCCAGCGCGACGATGACCTTGGGCTGGAGCGCGAGCAACTGCGAGCGCAGGAAGGGCTCGCACGCGGCGATCTCATCCGGCTCCGGGTTGCGGTTGCCGGGCGGGCGGCACTTCACGACGTTGGCGATGTAGACGTCGTTCCGGGTGAAGCCCATGGCGCCAATCATCTTGGTGAGCAGGTCGCCCGCGGCGCCCACGAAGGGCACGCCCTGGAGGTCCTCGTTCTCACCGGGGCCCTCGCCCACGAACACCAGGTCCGCGCGAGGGTTGCCGGAGCCGAACACGATGTTCTTGCGGCCCGAGCACAGCTTGCAGCGGCGGCAGTCGCCCAGCTCGCGGCGGATCTGATCCAGCGTGGGGCGTTCACCCTCCACGACGCCGGGCAGCGCGCCGTTGTAGCGGGGCGTGGCCCTGGGCACGTCCAGGAGCAT